>UQYK01000014.1 GCA_900545285.1 uncultured Ruminococcus sp. | reverse complement strand
TATGCAGCACAATTTGCCGAAAAGACACGTGTATACGCTTGTGAAGACAGGTTCTCACAATAAAAAGGGCGCACCGCAACACGGCACGCCATCTTGTCTTCTGCCCGTGTTTCCTACGTTGGCATTACCCAAATCAGGTGCGGTCGGAGTGTCTGCACTCCCTCTCAGCCTGCGCCCAGCAAGCTCCCGTTCACAGTATTTCTGAACTGCACGTTCCCGGCACTCCAGAACATTATTTTTACTTTTGATTTTACATCAACTGTTTTCAGATGCCGCTGATTTTTTCCAGACATATCGTTTCATACGGCGAAATCCCAGGGCACAAAATTCCAAGGCCGCTACGTATTTATCCACAACAACAATCACATAGCTTTCCTTGTATTTTGGCATTGCCTTTGTCATCGGCCACATGTGTTTGGTAATCATATCCGATTCTCTGGGATTCAGAGCAAACCGCATTTTCGCATTTTCCAGCGCGACCTCTGGATGATAGGCAGAGTGTGACTTCTGCCCCGGCATTTCTTTTCGCTCATATGCATCGGTCTCATAAAAATACAGATCGTGCAAAAGCCCGGCGCGAGCCGCAGATACCGCATCCCAATGGAAGCGGCGGCAGATCAGATAATTATAATATGACACATTGATGCTGTGCTGTAAGCGTGTTGTAAACCGATGATGCCGAAAGAATTGCAACCGCTGCACCGCCTCGTCCTCCAAAATGTCGGAAACCAACGCATAATATTGCATCTTTGTCAGTTCTTTCCCGGAACCAATCGCATGAAGCATGCAGATTCCATCCTTTCCGAATTGCATTGCAATTCTAAAAACAGGCCATCAGGCAAAAAGTTTTTGCTGCTTCTTTAGTGTAGCAGATTTCCGCAGCTTTGTCAAGCGCTGTCTGTTATGATTCTTGTCTGAATTTTTTGAAAAAAAGATTGAATCTTTCAAAAAATTGTGCTATAATGAAAAATTAGAAAATAATAGGGAATAGAGGGTACCATATGGAAATCAGAAAAAGCAAGCCGCCCAAACACACACCAGAACTTTTACAAAAGGCCGAAGCCGCTGTACAATCCGCATTCTTCGGAATTCGGGACGCCATCTCTGCGCAACGGAAAAAAATGCAGCAAAAGCCTTTGCCAAAGTCAGAACCGGAAAGCAAACCCGTTTCGTCCATGGCGCATAAAGTAAGCTCATGGAATCCGGACGAAGAATCCTTTGTCCCGCATGTTGTCCCCGCACAGAGGCGGCGCATTCGCTATGACCGGATTTTGCTCGCAGCACTGCTGTGCTGCCTGATCGTATTCCTATGCATCTACGCATTCAAATGCAGTACGCAGAGCGACAAGCCGCAAATGCTGGCTGCAAACGCTCCTGTCGCCGCAACGGAAGAAGCCGCAGAAGAAGCGACAGTTACCACCACAACAACGCTTTCTCCGGAACAAATCCAGCAGCGGCACACGGTTTACGAAAAAACCATTGCCGTGGTAGGAGACTCCATTGCTTCCGGATTTGAACTGTATGATTTTATCCCCGCAGAAAACGGCCTGGCCAAAGGATGCGTTGCCATCCGCAACATTCACGATTTCACATTTGAAGATGAAAATGGTGTGGAAAAAGACATCATTGACGTGCTTCAGGAAAAACAGCCGCCCTATATTTACATGTCAATGGGCATGAATGACATCAACCTGCTGAGTGCAGACGAATACACACAGCAGTACACCACGGAAATCGGAAAAATCCAGGCAGTTTGCCCGGACAGCGATATTATTGTTGCCGGAATTACACCCATTACACCCAGCTCCACTTTTTCCAGCAACACCACCATACAGCAGTACAACGCCGCACTGGAACAGGCAATCACACAGCTTGGAAAAGAAAATGTAGCTTACTTTGACGCCTTTTCCATCGTTGTAGATCCGGCAACCGGCGGCCTTGCAGATCAGTATTCCGCAGGAGACGGCGTGCATCTGGGCACTGCCAGCTATCAGGCGCTGCTGGAAGCACTCTATCCGCTTCTGGATCAGATGCCTGTTCCGCCGGGATTTCCGGAGCTGGAACAGCAAATCCTGTCCGCAGAAACCACAGCATCCGGTGAAACCACAACAGAAACGCTCTCTGATGCAAGGGGGAATTAAGGATGTCCCGTGTTTCAAATCGGCAAAAGGGAATGATCTGCATTATTCTTTCCGCGTTCTGTTTTGCATGGATGAACGCATTTGTCCGTCTGGCAGGAGATCTCCCCTTCATCCAAAAGAGTTTTTTCCGCAATCTGGTGGCGCTGCTGTTTGCACTTGCAATGCTGCTGCGGGAACACGGCAGCTTGAAACCGCAAAAGGGCACACTCCCCTTTTTGCTCATCCGCGCCGCAGCCGGAACCGTTGGCATTCTCTGCAATTTTTACGCCATTGATCATCTGGCACTTTCGGATGCATCCATTCTCAATAAGATGTCGCCGTTTTTCGCCATTCTCTGCTCCTGGATTTTCCTGAAAGAAAAACTCAACTGGAAACAGGGACTTATCGTGATTGGCGCATTCATCGGCAGCCTTTTTGTAATCAAGCCCAGCTTTGCAAATGCAGACCTCTTCCCCTCTCTGATCGGGCTTCTGGGCGGACTGGGAGCCGGCGTTGCGTACACCATGGTGCGCCGTCTGGGGCAAATCGGTGCCAACAAAGCTTATATCGTCTTTTTCTTCTCTGCCTTTTCCTGCGTTGTCACACTCCCCTATCTGATCCTTTCCTATATGCCTATGTCCTGGAAGCAGCTGTTGATCCTGATTCTGGCTGGGCTTGCCGCTGCCGGCGGACAATTCGGTGTCACTTCGGCTTACTGCTATGCACCGGCAAAGGAAATTTCCGTCTATGATTACACGCAAATTATTTTTGCCGCCGGACTGGGATTTTTACTGTTTGCCCAGATCCCGGACTGGCTCAGCATTCTGGGATACTGCATCATTATCTCCATGGCAGCTGCAATGTTTATCTACAACAAAAACGCAGACAAATCCCACGCCATTTCCTGAATCTGTAAATTCAGAACCCCGTCCTTGTACATATGGATTATAAGAACCTGCCTTCACAAGCGTATACACGCGTCTTATGAAGACAGGTTCTAAAAAGGCATCGGCCGCTTCGATAGTTTCACGAAGCGGCCGATGCCTTTCTTTTTCTAAACGATACTCAAGCGTTCCGGTTATTTTTCCGGAAGTGTATCAATAATATGCGTCAGGAATTGCAGCAGCGTAATGGCATCGTTTCCGTTTACTTCGCCATCCATCTTGCAGTCTGCATTCTTTTGCGCCTTTTCCGACAAATCTACCACATCGGCCACTGCTTTATTCAGCAGAACCGCATCTGTCAGATTTACCTTTCCGTCCAGATTCACGTCTCCGAAGAGAAGATCAGACGGAAGCGGCTCTGTTGTGTCAGAAGTAATCGGGCTGCTGGCAGTTGTTGTTGTCGTAGTTGTGGAAGTGGTCGGGTCTGTTGTAGTTGTGGTGACTGTGGTAACAATGGTACCGTCTCCCACCAGTTTCAGCACGCCGAAACCGCTGGTGTCGATGTAGCCCTGACCGGTGAGGTCGTTCCAGTTGGCCATGCTGGTACGCTTGCCGTCGCCGGTGCCGTCATCGTTGACCTGTACGTCAAAGCCTACGATCTGGTCAGCGTGGAACGAACCGATAGTGTACGGAATTGCCACCTCAACGATATAGCCCTTGTCGGTCTTTTTCGTGCCGGAGAGGAATGCGTCAGTGGAACGTCCGTCGGTAACGGTCTTGTCGTTCTCGTAGTTGATACGGCACTGAATGTCGTCGCTTTCGTAAGAGGAAGTCTTGTGGTTGTTCTCGTCGAAGAATACTTCCACGGTGTCCTGCTCGTAGGCGTTGGCACTTGCCACGCTCAGTACGGGATCGGTGACTTCAGTCAGTACATAGAAGTAGTTCTCGTCCCAGAGCATTTTGGAAACGGCGGTCGCACCGTTGCCCATGGAGTAGGTGTTGACATCAATGGTGTTGGCATCTGCCCATGCGGCATCGATGTCCCCGTCAATGGTAATGGGTGTTTCAGTCTTGGTTGCCTCGGCATACTTGGGCTGTTCTGCGAGGGTGACAATACCGCACTTGGGCAATGCACCATCTGCATTTGTGGAATGATAGAATCCATCCGCAAATGCTTTATCATTCCATCCGTACTGGTCATAGATAATATCCAGGTAAAAATTATCTCCTGCTTTTCCAATTACAGAATCATCAGACAAATCATAAGAACCAGAAAGAGGCAATTTCACTTGTGTATATTTTTGTTCATTCAAGTCGGGCGCACCGCATATAAACTTTCCTTCTTGACTTTCTCGATTGCCATATACAGCAATCTGATGTGAGCCTTCTGTGCCATAAATACGAACTGTCAACGAGGAGTCATTCCACGCTGCTTTGAAAGATGCGCCAGAATCGCCGATATACTGTGCCGTACCAATTTCCAATGCCCGTTCCAGATCGGCATCTGTGCCGTCATAGCGGTATGCTGTCATGGTTTGGAGCTTTTCTACTTCGGAGTTGGTGTCGATCACGGCGTAATAGGACGGCTTTGCCTGATAGTCCTTGTCAAAGAGCAGGGGGTAGCCGCCGATCCAGCTGGTGGAGTCGGTGATGCCCCAGAGGACAACGGCGGACAGGTTCACGCCGGAATCCTTCATTTCCTTGTACATCTTGAACACGTCCTGATACCGCTGTGCCAGTGCCAGCTGGTTGGCGTATTCGTTGGACTTCTCGGAAACGTCCAGCTCGGTGACCTGTACTTCCAGTCCCAGGTCTGCATACTGCTGCATGGCGGACTTGTACAGATCAATGGTGGGATAACTCATGGAGATGTGAGACTGCATGCCCACGCCGTCGATCAGGTTCTTTTCCACCAGCGGTTTCAGAATGTCGCTGATGATGTACGCCTGCTTGTTGGGAGAGTACTCGTTGTAGTCATTATAGAACAGCTTACAGCCTGCCGGTGCATACTTCTTGGCGAACTCAAACGCCAGCGGGATATAGGACTGGTCGCCGTAGACCTTGACCCATGCGGACTGTCCGTCGACCTCGTTGTTGGAACCGGCGTCCCGAATGGTGCCGGCATCAGAAGCAGCTTCATTCACCACGTCCCATGCGTAGAACTCTACATCCGGATAATCCTTCGCCAGTGTTTCCATGACGGTCTTGATGTAGTTTTCCAGACGCTTGGTCATCTTGTCCTTGGAAACCCATGCCCCGTTGGGATCGAAGTTTTCCTTGAAGAACCAGTCCGGTGTCTGGCTGTGCCATACCAGCACATGACCGCGTACCGGAATTTTGTTTTCGCCGGCGAATTTCAGTATCTCGTCTGCTTCGTTCAGAGAGATCTGGGGCATGGTGTCATCGCCGGTTTCTGCCACGTACTTCTGGGACAGTGCCTGATCCAGCACGCTGTCCGGCTTCAGTTCGTTGCCCAGTGTCAGGCTGTTGTAGTGCTTTTTGATGAGGTCTTTGGTGGCACCCTGTGCGAATTCCGAACCGGTACAGGAACAGCCGATCTTAAAGTAGTCGGAATAGGCATCTTTCAGGGAAGCAATGTCGTCCTGAATGGCAGGATCCGGCAGGTGTTCGCCGACTGCATCGTCCATGTAGAAGTTCATGAGATCCTGTTCCTTGGGGGCACTGGTGTAGCCGGTCTGTACATAGATATAGAAGTTGGTCGCACCCTCCGGCACGGTGAATTCGCTGCCCACGTATTTCCATTCGCCCTTGTTTGCAGTTTCGGTGGCAATGGTGTAGTAGTTTTCCTTGCCGTTGTAGTCGTATTGCAGGTTGATGGAGAACTTCTGGGTGTCGGAGTACTGGTCGCCGTCATAGAGCACGTAGGTGCCGACTTTGTAGTAGCCGCCGGCTTCCATGATGTCAGACACACTGCGAGTGGCACCATTCCACAGCTGGGTTCTGCCGGAAACATACAGGCTGGTCGTGCCGCTGTGGGCGTACTTGGTGGAAAGTTCTACCTTGGCACTGCCGCGGCCGTTCCACTTCTGGGTGGAGTTGTTGTCGAAGTCGGATTCGAATTTGTCGTCCAGCTGGATTTCTGTCTTTTCGCCTTTAATGACGACGTCGTCAATATAATAGGTCTGGTCGGTATTGGCATTCGGCATCTCCACATAGAGGATCATATCGGTGGCACCGGAGGGAACGGTGTAGTTGCCCTTCATCTCCACCCACTGACCGGCAGTTGCCTGTGCGGCGGCAACCTGATCGTAATGGTCTGTGCCGTTGGCATCGGTGTAGATCATTTTGATCGCCATGTTCTGCTGACCGCTGCCCTCGTACATGGCACTGGCAGAGATCTCGTAGCTCTGTCCGGCAGCCACAACACCAGTCAGAGAGCACCGCGGTGCGCCCCAGTTAGCAGTACGGTCATAGCAATACAGTGACGTTCCGCCGCCGTGAGACTGCTCTGTGGAAAGTGACAAAGACGAGCCAACGCCTTTCCACGCGCCATAGCCGCTTTCAAAGGTATCATTCATCAGTTCCTCTACTGCTGCGGAACCAACCATCCCCGAAAGAGACAGACTGCTGATCGCCAATGCACCAGCGGCAACAGCCGCCAGCATTTTTTTCCATTTCATTTACGCATTCATCCCTTCTCCGTATTTTCGGGCATTGTGCCCGGGACATATTCTGTGACGTTTTTGAGGAAAAAGTTTTCTAGGTCGTCACAGTGTATAAAAATATTATACCATTTCAGATATGTTTTGTCAATTCTATTTTTGCGTTTTGTAACCATTTTCGCAAAAATCGTTTTTACATCTTGCGCATCTTTTCCAGGCGCAAATTTCGACAAAAAAGTCATTTTTCATCTTGCGAAACAGAACTAGCCATGGTATAATGAAAGATAGGATCTGCACCCGAAGAATACAGATCCGCAATCTTATTTTTACCTATAACTGAAAAAATCCATCTGTCTGCATACAGAATGTCTGATGCAGACAGGTTTTTATCTTTTTTCCGAATAGAAAGGACGTTTCTCTATGCCATTTCACAAATCTGCCCGTCTGGCAGCACTCCTTCTGGCAGCTGTATTTCTGCCGCTCGCATGCTCCGGCTGCTCTCTTCCGTTTCAAAAACAGGATGGGGACGGTTCCGGATATTTGTTTACCGCAAGTCTCCCCTCCAATCCCAAGAGTCTGGATCCCCAGTCTGCCACAGACGCTTCCTCCAAAACAATTATTGAAAACCTCTATGAAGGGCTCATGGAACTGGACGAAACCGGTACACCTCAGCCTGCCGCTGCCGAAAGCTATACCATTTCCCCGGATGGCTGTACCTATACTTTTGTGCTGCACAACGATCGGTACTGGTTCTTTGACGAAAATCAGAATGACGAAATTGACGACGGAGAAAAATGGGCTGTTACCGCAGCAGATTATGTCTATGCATTTCAGCGCATATTCAACCCGGAAACCCAGTCTCCCTACACCGACGCATTTTCCTGCCTGAAAAACGCCCAGGCAATTCAAAACGGCCAGGCAGATTATACCACCATCGGTGTACAGGCAATCAGCAGCACCCAGCTGCAATTTACATTGGATCACCCAAACACGCGGTTTCTCTCCCTTCTGGCCACTACTGCTGCCATGCCGTGCAGCCAGAGCTTTTTCGAGCAGACAAAGGGCCGCTATGGCCTGGATCAGGATTCAGTGGCATCCTGCGGCGCATTTTATATGCGCCTCTGGTTCTATGATCCCTACGGAAAGGACAATCTGATCTACATGCGCCGAAACGCCGCCAACACTCCGGCACGCAGCGTATCTCCCACCAATCTCACATTCCAGATCCGAAACACTCAGCAGGCCGCCGCAGATGATTTTGCCGCCGGGAATGCAGATGTTCTGGTGACGCCGATTCAACAAACCCAATATACAGACAGCGAGAATTACACCACAACAGCAGAACGTGCCACAACATTGGGGCTGATTTTCAACCCGGATTTTGCTGCATTTCACAATGCAAATATCCGCAAGGGGCTTTCCATGGGCATCAATCGGTTTGCCATCGGAAAAAATTCCAACGATGATTTAAAGGGTGCCTTTTCCATTATTCCGCCGGCTGTGCAGTACAACGGCAGCACCTATCGGGAACAGGTTCCGGAAGCAGAGGCCGCCTATGATCCCAATGCGGCGCTGACCACATTCCAGACCGGCATGCAGGAGCTGCATATGGAGTCCCTCGACTCCACCAAAATCCTGGTGTGCTCTGCGCTCATGGACTGTGACAATCTACACGATATCATTCAGACCTGGCAGGAAGTGTTCGGCTTCTATATCGGCATTGACGAGGTAACAGAGGACGAGTACTGGCAGCGGCTTGCATCCAAAAATTATTCCATTGCAGTTTATGGCATCACCGGCTCTGCCAATGATCCTGCTGCGGTTCTGGAACAGTTTGCCTCTGACACCAACACATTTTACTATGAAAACGCTTCTGTTGATACACAAATCCAAGCACTGGGAGACTGCTCCTCTTCCGCACAGCTTCTCACGCAGTGCAGCCAGCTGGAACAGACGATTCTATCCGATTACTGGTTCCTTCCCATTTTTTATAAAAATCAATACTGTATCACCAGTACAAAAAATGCAGATATTGCCTATGACGCCTTTTCCGGAGCACTGAATTTCCGCAATGCAAAGCACTTTGAATAGTGCTGCCTTTGTGGATTCCATAACTTTCCTGGTTGCCTTTTCTGCCCTGCTGCATATAATAGAAATAACAGCAGGGCCTGCTTTCAGATAGATGCTGTCTATCAGCAAAGGGCTGCTGCCGACAAACGTGTATAACACTTGCCGGCAGCAGCCCTTTTTATTTTTTCAACACGAATTAAGCTCTCTTCATGCTGCGGTTTTGCAGATCATTTTCAAAGCGGTTTACAAGATCATGCTTTCCCACAACTGCCAGCACATCATTGGCCTTGAGCACAGTTTGCGGCATAATATCCACCGTTACATCTTCGCCGTCCTTAACTGCAATAATATTCAGGCCGTAGCGCTGCCGCAGTTTCAGCTCCTGTACCGTTACCCCTTCCATGGTATCCGGGATGCTGATTTCAGTAATGCTGATATTGTCATTCAGGGAAATGTATTCCATGACACGGGGGGCCAGCAGACGATTGGCCAGGCGAATGCCCATCTCCCGTTCCGGATAGATTACATCCGCGCCCAGTTTTTCCAGCACGCTTCCCTGCTCTTCACTCAGCGCCTTTGCAATGACATGGGGTACATTCAGCTGCAATATAATCATTGTGGTCAGAATGCTGACTGCCACATCGCCGCCGATGCCCACAATTACCGTATCGCAGTTCTGAATGCCCACATTCCGCAGATTTTCCTTTGACAGATCAGAAATCACATAGGCGTTGTCGGTAAACGCAATGGCATCATTGATTACATTTTCATTGCAGTCAATTACAATCAGGTCTTTTCCCGACTCTGCAAGCCGCTTTGCCAGCGCAAATCCAAATCGTCCAAGGCCGATTACTGCATAAAGCTTTTCTTTTTTTTCATTGTGCTTCATATGTTGTTTTCTTCCTTTCTCATCCAACCGAAATCGTCTCTTCCGGCCGCAAAATTTCACTATTTTTCCGTCCCTGCACCATCCAGAGTGTTGCCACAGTCAGCGGACCGAGCCGGCCAATATACATGGTCAAAACCAGAACCAGTTTACTCAGCGGCAAAAGGTCTGCCGTCAGACCGCAGGACAACCCAACAGTTGCAAATGCAGAAGTGGTTTCCATCAGAATCTGAAGAAACGGAATGTCCGGCTCCAATACACATAATAAAAATGTAGAGGTCAAAATCACACTCAGTCCCAGCAGAAAAATCATCAGTGCCTTATCCCGTACTTCTTGCGAAAAACGCCGCCGGAAAACGGTGGGATGCCGGTTTCGGGTATAGGCAATGGCCGACCAGATGCAGACAAAAAGGGTGGTTACCTTGATACCGCCTCCGGTTGAACCAGGTGCGGCACCGATAAACATCAGCAAAACCATGCAGAGCAGCGATGCATTCGAAAACGTACCCAAATCATAGATAGAAAATCCGGAGGTTCGGGTAACAGTGCTATAAAAGAACGCCTGCACCCAGTTCAGGCCGTCCTGTGTTGCGTGCAGCAGCAGCGTCCCTGTCAAAAGAAGAAATCCTGTCATTGTCAGAACAATTTTTGCATGCAGGGATAGCTTCCGGAAATGCCGCTTTTGTGCAATGTTCAGCATGACCACAAACCCCAGGCCGCCGCAGATTGTCAGTGCAGAAGTCAGCAGCAGCATGGGCACATGGTTTTGATATGGCATCAGGCTATTGGCGCCAATCAGGTCAAATCCGGCGTTATTAAACGCAGATACTGCATGAAAAATACTGAGCCATGCGGCGCGTCCCGGTGTATAATCCTGAAGAAAAATCGGAAAGGCAAGCAACGCACCCACAAGTTCAATTCCAAATGTGACAATCAACAGCACCTTTAGCAGACGTAAAATTCCCTGAAAACTGGGCTGATTCATGGATTCCTTAATCAGGGTACGCTCCCGGATGCCGATCTTTTTTCCGGTCAGCAAAATAATTCCCACACCCAGCGTTGTAATACCCATTCCGCCGATTTGAATTAACAGCAGCAGTACTGCCTGTCCAAACGGAGAAAGCACGGTACTGCATACAACAGAAGAAAGTCCTGTAATACACACGCCGCTTGTGGCTGTAAACAGGGCGTCAATCCAGGAAAGATGCTCTCCCGGCTGATGTGATATCGGAAGACACAGCAGCACAGTTCCCAGCAGGATCAACAGTGCAAACCCGGCAGCAATGATGCGTCCCGGTGTCAAAAATTTGTTCCATCTCATGATACTTCAAGTTCCTTCTTTCTCCATGTATCAAAAAAGACCGACACGCACTGTCCGTACGCATCAGCCCTTTTCGGAGTATACTCAGTCAAGCGCAATAAAGACAGATTCCCAAAGCCGTTATTGTTTTACAGCTTATCCTGAGTGTCAAAAATCAATCCTGTGTTTTTTCTTCTGTTGTCTCGGCATCAGAAGAATCGCTTTCTTCTGCCGGAACAACTGTGGCAGTGGTTTCATAAGTTTCTGTTTCTGCTTCCTTGTGTGCAGTACGCTCTGCCTGCTGTGCCTCTTTGGCAGCTTTTCTAGCAGTTTCTGCGGCTTCTGCCTCTGCCTTCCATCGTCCGTAGGAAGCGTTCTTGCAGCCGCATTCCGGACAGAACTTCTGTGCATCTGTCACCTTTGAGCCGCATTCCGGGCATATCGAAGCATTTTCCAGACTTGCCAATTCTGATTTTAATGTGTCTATCTGTGCGATCAGGTCTGCTGCCTGTTCAAACAGGCCGGCATACTGTTCTTCCGGTTCACACCGATTTTCCACATAATATCTGGATCCGATCTCACTGTAAATGGATTGGAGTGAACTGTTGCAACTATTGATCATCCGGCGGATTCTGGCACGTGCCGTTGCTTTTTTCGAAGTATCCGCCACATCTCTTGCCATCTTTGTGACATCATCGCTCATTTTCCGGAACTGATCTCGAAAATCCATGTTTCATCCCTCCTGGTATTCACATTTTTCCAATTCGTTTTTATGAAGTATGGTTTATCCGAAGCGACAGCCTGCGCCGGCGTTTGGATACCCATATATTGTATGATGTGTTGTGTCTTTCTGATTCCCGAATCAAAAAATTTCTGTTTTTGCTGCGACTCTGAGTCCTCTGAAATATTTGTCTGATTCTGTGATAAGGTTTATCTTAACCGCAGATATAGGCAAACCGGGCACTCTTCAGTCCGAGAATGCCGCGCAGAGAATAGCCGCTGACTTTTTTCTGACCGTCAATGTTGACGGAACGAACAAAGCCGCTGTCGCCCAGTTCCAGCTGAAGCCAGTTAGCCGGATTGGAGGAAAGCTGAATGCCGTAAGCACTCTGAATCCGGGAACGTACTTCGTCTGTTGACAGATAAGTGACCTCGCCGTAATACGGGTCATAATCTGCATCGTATTCGCTGGGGACACTCACCAGATAGTCGTACTGTGTTCCAAAAATATCAGTAGCATTTGCAGTAGCACCGCCGCTGGAAGCACCATATACGGTCAATGCATAATTTCCGTTGTAATACAGTGCCTGTCCGAGCACAGAAGAAACTGCATCGACAACATTCTGCGGCGGATTGGCCTTGAGTGCAACGCCGCTTACTTTTCCGCCGTAAAATTGAATGTAGGTATAGGCTGCTACAGCCTGTGCCTTCATTGCTTCCGGATGCATGGAAGAACTCATTTCGTTATACACGATCTGAGAAATAATATCTACCACGCTTCCGGTGACGCCGTTGGCAGTAATGGTACCGCTGGCATCTTCCTGAACCAGTGTGGTTCCGGGATAATAGTGAAATAAAATTGACTGGTAGTCATAGCCGCCATAGGTTGCATAATAGTTTGCACCGTTCTGGCTCATGCCTACGCAATGTCCATATCCATAGGTGGTAAATGCAAACTGACCGGCCTGCGGAGCGCCAAGGGCTGCTGCCGCGCCGACATTTGCATTGCCAGCCGCATCGGAAGAAGCCAGTTCTACAGAAGCGGAAGACGCAGCTGCCTTCGGTGCTGTTGCCTGTTCGATCGCAGTCACCTGCTCTTCTGTAGGCTTT
Source organism: uncultured Ruminococcus sp. (assembly GCA_900545285.1). Taxonomy (GTDB): domain Bacteria; phylum Bacillota; class Clostridia; order Oscillospirales; family Ruminococcaceae; genus Ruminococcus_C. The sequence goes on along the minus strand of UQYK01000014.1, from coordinate 28,084 downwards.
ACTTCTTCATATTGTACCAATGATAAGCTGGAATCGTAATCTGAAATTTCAGCTTTCCACAGCGTACTGCTGCTTTCCTCCGCAGCCGTTTCCGTGCCGGATTCGGCTGTTTCTGGTACTGCATAGGCATTGATTGCAGAAACTCCTGCCAGCAATGCCGCAACTGCGAGCGCAATACCCGCATGTGGGTAACATTTTTTCATATCAAAACTCCATTTGTTCCGGCATGCATGCCGGTTGATTGAATTTGCACAGGGCGTACCGGAATGCAGTTACTGCTCCGGTCGTGCACGCACGTGCAAAGACACCGTTTGTCTTTTTCCGCGCTGGAAAAAGACCGATGCTTTGTCACTCCTGTGCAGCAGTGGTTTCTCCGCCGGCTTCCTGAATGGTTTTCAGGAGTGTAGCGGTATCCTCTCCCTCCCGCAGACGGCGTGCGATAACAACAAAACGGGAGTTATCTTCGTCCGAATAGCAGGTAGACAGTGTGAGGATTGAATCGCCGAACTGGACATCCAGCGGATTGTCAATCATGTTCTTCGATTCCACGGATTTGACATAGCTGTCAAAGGTTGCCTTATCATCCAGTTCCTCCATATCCCAATACCGGAAATCCGAGTCGGCATCTCCGCCGGTGATAATCAGGCCAAACATCACATAAGTGTAGTCTCCATAGTTTGAACTGAATGTGATGAACGGCTTTTCCTTGTAATAAGAAGGCTCCTGGCGATAGCGCCGCAGAGAACCAAACATAGTATTGTCTGCCATATTATGCCCGTAGAGCACAATATTCTCAGACCACTGTTCCGGATCAGCACCGAACTGATCCCGATAGTCCATAAATACGGTACCGGCCCGGAATTCCTGTCCGTCAAATCCAATGGACAAATAATAATCATTGTCCACAGTCTGTACAACCGGATTGTCCACCTGTGTACCATCAATGGTAATATATCCTACTGTATCCGGATTCTGCTCCAAAAGCTTCTTGGCGCGTTCTGTCAGTTCCGGTGCAGCTGTCGGTGCTTCTGTTGCTGCCTCCGTTGCCGCTTCTGTTGTCGCGGCAGTGTTGGCAGTCTGGTCAATTTGTGATGCACATCCGCCGGTTGCAAGCATTGCAATACATGCTGCAATCGCCATCGTGCTGGTTTGCCATCGTTTCATATTGTCATTCCTCTTTCTATCACGATATACCCATGGTGGAGACAGCAGGAATCATCAAGATTTCTGCCGGTGTCCCTCGCGTCTGTTCTATGCCAGACGTTTATCCATACGGTACAAACGGGGCATTGGGATCATAAGTTTTCTTATTCCACAGATAGTACACATTCGGCCACTTAATGTTGGGATTGGGCGTACTGCCCACAACTCGGTCATATGGAGCTTCGCCGTCCCGTACCCGCCTTGCCACAATCACCAGGCGCGCCGTATCAAACACGCTGTTGCAGGTGGAAAGCGTCAGGAGCGGATCTCCGTACTGGACATCAATATTTGTCAGGCGAAGAGACCGACGCTTCACTTCATTGACATAGTCATAGAACGCCGCTTCGTCTTCAAAATCGATGTCGTTCCAGTAATCGAATCTGGTATCTGTTGTATCCTCTGCATCCGCAATAAAGTACCCAAATATCTTATACTGATAGGTTTCATAATTGGAATTCAACTGGATAATCGGGTGCTGTTCATAATAATTTTCATCGGTACGGTAATATTTTAACGTACCGAACATAGAGCCGTCCCGCATATTGTGTCCATAAATAATCAGGTTGTCCGAATTCGGCGTTTCCAGCGTTCCGTCGGCGCCGACCTGATCAAAGGAGCAGCGGTAATCCAGGAAAATCGAGCCAGGCTTAGAATCCTCTTTCTGCATATTGCGATAAAGGTAATATTCTTCTCCCGGCTGATCGTCCAGGTGATGCATCACCGGATAGTCCACCTTTGTATCCGGAATGGTGATCCATCCCGCGGTTTCCTCATTCATCGCCAGAAGCTCTGCCGCACCCGGCAGCAGCGAGTAGATTTTCTCTGTCGGTTCCTGGGTTTCCCCTGTCTGCGGTTCTGTTGCTGCTTCGGTCACAAGTTCGGGCTGCCGCGCATGGTAAGAAGAGCCGATGTCCTCATACATGGAATCTGCCCGGAACACATCCACAAAATAAAGGACAATCAAAACCAGGCACACCAGAAAAACTGCGGCAGAAAACAAAAAAATACATTTTCTTGCCACTTCTCCCCCAGCATCTCCTTTCTGTGGAAACAGCCCCCGTACCTTCTGCCGAAAGGTGCGCTTTTCCGGCCGTTCCGGCAAAATCGGCTTCAGCGGCGGAGGCGGCGGAAATTTCTCCGGATGCTCTTTGCGCGCCTTGACCTGTTTAATCTGATAGGCCACACGCAAAGAGACCTCTTCTTCCTCTTCTTCCCGTGCCATCCGATACAGATTTGACCGGATGGCAGAGATCTTGTCCGCGGTTTTCAGCGGTTCCTTTTCTGAGGAATCTGCGGAGACCGGATTCGTTTTATCTGGCTTTGCTTCAGCAGATATCTCTTTTTCCGGAGATTCAGCGGCTGTATTCAGCTGTTCTTCCCCGGATTTTTCGATTGCAGCTGTTTCATTTTTCTGCATTCTGCTTCCTCCATCAGATAACGTTCCGCCAGACCAAAGACACAGACAGCCGTACCCTGCCGGATTTCCGGACGCGTTTGCAGTCCGAACCGCCAGAGCTGCAGCGGCGCAATCCGCATCTGATCTCCCAGCAGGAGACCGGCATACACCGTTCCTACCGGCTGCTCCGGCGTTCCGCCTCCCGGCCCTGCAATGCCTGTCACCGACAGACAGAGTTTCGCACCGGTTTGCTTTTGCAGTCCTCTTGCCATAGCGGCAGCAACAGCCGCGCTGACTACGCCCTGTGACGCAATCATATCCGGCGGAACATCCAGAAACCGCGTTTTCATACGCTCTGCGTAGGTACACAGCCCCAGTTCAAACACATGAGAAGCCCCCGGTACAGATGTAATTGCAGCAGACAGCAAACCACCGGTACAGCTCTCCGCAGTTGCCGCAGTGCTGTGATCTTCATCTAGTAATTGTACAATATGCATCAGGGTTTTGTCAAGCCTTTTTTCTGTGTCTTTATAGATTTGACACAATTCCGCCTGATCCAACACAATATCGTTCATACCCGGCCAAACCTTTCCTCACAAAGTGCTGCTTACAGTTTAAAAATCTTCATTGTTGTATTTTCTGCTGCCTTTTCCACCAATTCTGTAAAGTCGAATTTCGCCTGGGCTTTTTCCACATCTTCCAGTGCCGGACGCACCTTGGGATGCTTCGGCGTAAAGACTGTGCAGCAGTCCTCATACGGCAGGGTCGAGGTCTCAAAGGTGCCGATTGCACGTGCAGTCTCCACAATCTCTGTCTTGTCCATGCCGATCAGCGGACGGAATACCGGGATTTTGCTGACCGCATCGGTACAGGCAATCGCCTGCATGGTCTGGCTTGCCACCTGTCCCACGCTCTCCCCGGTAATCAGGGCCAGGCACTCATCCTTCGCCGCGATTTTCTGTGCAATTTCCATCATGAGCCGCCGCATAATTACGGTAAAATATTCCTCCGGACAATAGGTCTTGATTGCCTCCTGAATTTCAGTAAACGGCACGCAGAAAAAAGCAATATTACCGCAGTACGGTGTCAGTTCCTGACAGAGCTGTTCTACCTTTTCCTGTGCACGGTCAGAGGTATACGGCGGGCTGACATAGTGAATGGCAGAAATGTGCACACCCCTGCGTGCCATCCGATAGCCGGCCACCGGACTGTCAATGCCGCCGGACAGCAGCAGCATTGCCTTTCCGCTGCTGCCAACAGGCAGGCCACCGGCGCCCTTCAGGTTGGCACCGTGTACAAAGGCGTTGGTATCCCGGATTTCCACCATAACAGTGACATCCGGATTCCGGACATCTACGGAAAGATGGGGATACGCTTCCAGAAGGATGCCGCCCAGTTCCGCACAGATTTCCGGGGACTTCAGCGGAAATGCCTTATCTGCGCGCTTTGCTTCCACTTTAAAAGTATTAGCACTCTGCATTACTTCTTCCAGATACGGCACAGCCTTCGCCGCAATATCTTCCATCGTCTTTTCACAGACGCAGGCACGGCACAGCGCCGCAATGCCAAATACACACTGCAAGTGTTCCAGCACCTCGTCCAGATCTATTTCGTCCGAAAGGGGTTCCATATAAATCGTGGACTGTGCCCGTTTCAGTTTAAATGCGCCGAATGTTTTCAGACGGCGGCGCAGATTTTTCATCAGGATATCTTCAAATGTTCCGCGGTTCAGGCCTTTCAGCGCCATTTCCCCGTACTTTGCCAAAATCAATTCTTTTGCCATGCAATTTACTCCTTTGCCCGTTTCAGAGCGTATTTCTTCTTTAGAAATTCAACTTAATGCATCAGTTCCCGCTGCGCATCCTGTAATCCCTGCAGCAATGCAGCAACATCTTCTTCCGTATTCTCTGCACAAAAGCTAATGCGCAGTGCACTGTCCACTTCCTCCGGCTTTGCGCCGAACAATTCCAGCACGCCGCTGCTGGCGCCTTTGGAACAGGCAGAGCCGCTGGAAATATAGATTTCGCGCTGTTCCAGATAGTGCAGCACAATTTCCGAACGATAGCCGAGCAGAGAAATATTCAGCACATAGGGAGACGCGCCGGGAATATCCCGGATAATTACGCCATCCATTTTCTGCAATCCCTGTATCAGTGCTTCACGCAGCTGCGAAACCTTTTGATACCGCTGTTCGATTGTAGGGAACAGCGCGCCTGCCGCCGCACCAAATGCTGCGATCAGCGGAACACTCTCCGTTCCCGGACGCAGTCCTTTTTCCTGATGACTGCCATACAGCACCGGACGCAGACGAACGCCCTGCCGTACATAAAGTGCACCTGCTCCTTTTAAGGCGTGCACCTTGTGACCGCTCAGGGAAATCAGATCTGCACCCAGTGTTCTGGTTTTCATGGGAATTTTCAAAAACCCCTGCACCGCGTCACAGTGGGTGATAATCTCCGGATCCCGCCGCTTTGCGCTGCGGAATACCTCCTCTGCCGGGAGTCGGGCGCCATTTTCATTATTTACCAGCATCATGCTGATAAGACAGGTTTCTGCATCCACTTCTTTCAAGAAATCTGCCGTATGATAAATGCCGTTCTTATCCGGCGGTACAGCAACAATCTGAAAGCCCTGTGTTTCCAGGTGTGCCATGGTTTCTTTTACCGAGGCATGTTCTACTGCACTCACAATGATCTTTTTCCGTTTGCGGCCATATGCAGCAGCGGCACCGCGCAGCGCCAGATTTGTACTTTCTGTTGCACCGGAGGTAAACAAGATCTCCTGTGCCTTACATCCCAGAGCAGCTGCAATTTGCTGTCTTGCAAATTCCATTTCGTGCTGTGCCTCCAGCCCCTTCCGGTGCAGTGAGGACGGATTGCCGTAATGCGTGGAAATGCAGCTCATAACCGCAGCCGCTGCTTCTGCGCACGGTTTGGTTGTTGCAGCATTGTCAAAATAATGTTCCATTTTTTCTGATCGTCCTTCCGATTCTTTTCTTTATTATTATAGCACAGTTCTGCATTTTGTGCAAGAGGCCAGAAAAAATGCCGAAACTGCGTCTGTTTCACCATTTATCGAAAAAAATCAAAAAAAATTGAAAAAAACGCTTGACAAACTCGAATTGTTGTGCTATAATAATTCTTGTCGCTGAAAACACGGCATGTAACATGCGGATATGGCGGAATTGGCAGACGCGCTAGCTTCAGGTGCTAGTCCTCGCAAGGGGGTGGAGGTTCAAGTCCTCTTATCCGCACCAAGGATTTTTTGAAAGCTGATCATGGAAAACATGGTCAGCTTTTTTGTTTACAATGCATCCGAATTCACTTCTTCCCCGGAGGCTCATATGCACACACTTCGAAGCGATATCAATTATACTGTGACCGGGCTGATTCTCTACACATTGCTGCGCTATGGTGTTTTTGTGCTGGAATCTCTGGTGTACCGCGCCTGGGTATGGATGACCGTTTCCAACAGCACCGCTCGTTCCCATCGCCTCGCCGAACTGGAAACTGCCGCACTCCAAAGCGGTGTTTCCAGCATTGCCGCTGTCCTTTTGGGCGTTGTCTTTCTCCACTTCTATTTTCGAAAAACAATCTCCCCTGCAATCCTCCGCCAAAAGAAACAGTCCATGCTGCCAAAATCCTTCCTGCTTCTCACCTGTATTTTTATGGGTGCCCAGCTGATCTACTCCCTCTTCGGGAACCTCCTGGAGTTTTCCCTCCGCGCATTGGGATATACCGCCATGGAACAGCTCACTGTTGCATCTGCACAGAGCACCACTGTTTCCATGTTCCTGTACACTGCGATTTTTGCGCCGCTGGGAGAAGAACTCATCTACCGAGGCTTTATTCTGCGCCGGTTTCAGAAATACGGCAACGTGTTTGCCATTTTCTTTTCCGCGCTGCTGTTCGGCGTGATGCATGGCAATCTTTTTCAGATTCCCTTTGCGTTTCTCACCGGACTGGTACTGGGATATACTGCAGTGGAATTCTCCCTGGTCTGGTCTATTTTGCTGCACATCATCAACAACTTCCTCTTTGGAGAAGCGCTGGAATGGCTGATGCAGTATTTTCCCGCAACAGTACAGGACTATCTCCACCGGGGCATCAACATTTTCTTTTTTGCCTTTTCAGCATTCTGGCTCCTGCGGCATCGGGAGCAGCTGAAGGCATATTTCGAAAAAAATGGATGCTCCAGAAAAACCTGCGGTTCTGCGCTGACTGCCATTGCCATGCTGGTGTTTTTGATCGGTAATTTCGGGCTGGCACTTTCCGGAATCCATCATTTTTCATAAAGCAAAATGCCGGAGAAGCAGTCTCAAACTTCTCCGGCATTTCTATATCCAATTCATTTCCATGGGAATATATCCTCAATACTGAAAAGCACTGTCTCCAGCAAACTCCCGTACCAGAGAATCCGCAGGCACGTGCTCCAACGTCAGCGGTTCTACAGCATCCCACATTTGCTGCAATTCCCGCAGCATCGGATGCCGCATCTCCGCCTCCAGTTCCCCGTCCAGAAGCGTCTTGTAGATACCCAGTTCATACGGGAGAAACGTATCTACAGAAAAGGAAGCACGCTTTTTATAAGGAGCAATGTATTTATGCTCCCCAGCCTGCACATGCTCAAACATAGACAGCGTTTCTGCAATGCTCCGCTGACGAAACTTTTTATCCCGCAGCATGCGCCGCATCAGCCGCAGCCGGGAAGGATGCAGCACCGTCTCCCCATTGGTAACGCGTGTACGGACACTGACATAAATCCGCACGGTCATCTCCTCCGGAATGGTGATTACATCCGGATTTAATGCGTGAATCCCCTCCAAAAGCAGCAGTTCCCCCGGCTTTCGCGTCAGCTGCCAATCCTGATCTATCCGCGTTGTTGTCGGAAAATGATATCGCGGCATCCAGGTGGGCTCACATGCGATGATGCTTTGCAGCTGCTGATTCAGATAGGGCACATCCACTCGCGCCGGAGATTCCAGATCCAGTTTTCCGGCTGCCGCCATTTCCCGCTGCTGCGGTGTCATAGTGGAAAAGAAATTGTCCATGGATATGGTATGGGTTTCTACGCCCCAGCGATCTAAAAAACGTTCCAACAGGAATGCCGTTGTGGTCTTTCCGGAACCAGACGGGCCGGCAAGCAAAATTACCGGACGGGCAATTGCCGTTTTCCGGATAGATTCGGCGTTTTTTTGCAGTTCTTGTAAAAATTTCTGATCTGCTGCCTGCATGGCATCTGCAGAGGCAGTCATTTCCTGATTGATTTTTTCCAGTGCTTCGTATTTCATGATTGTTTTCCTTTCTGCGTCTGACTGCATGGGATTTTCATTTGAAAAATGAAGTCTCACCCTGTAATATTATAGCACATTTGAACAGTTTTTGTCAATTATTTCGGAATCAAATTCGCCAATCTGATAAAATAGTACGCCAAATCCTCTCTCTTCAACTTGGGCGTAGGGAAAACCGAAGATGGTGTTTTTCCTGCATTGCAATCGAAACGAAACGAATTTTTCGGAAAGACAAAAGAAAATACATGGACAAGAAATGCAATCTATGGTATAATAACAACAGCGGCACAGACACTTTTATCAGAATGTCTGTGCGTAACATTCTGCCGAAAAGACAGATTCTAAAAAGGAGCGATCTCAAATGCGAAGCGATTTGATTTATATTCCGGACAGCGAACTGGATGCCCTCATTCAACAGGATACCCCCTACCTGGATCTGACCACTCTTGGCCTGGACATTGGGGACGAACCAGGTTCTCTGTCCTTCTATACCCGTGAGCCGTGTGTGCTGTGCTGTACCGAAGAAGTATCCCGTATTTTGACAAAACTGGGGCTTTCCACAGCTTATTCCCTTCCCACCGGCACACAAATCGGTGCCGGTGAGCTGTTCTTTACCGCAGAAGGCAGTGTCTGTGATCTGCACCGGGCATGGAAAATCTGTCAGTCTCTGCTTTCCCACTGCTCCGGCGTTGCCACAAAGGCAAGGGATATGCTCTGCCGTGTACAGGAAATCTCTCCGCTGATTTCCCTTACCGCTGCCCGCGCACATTTTCCCGGCACCAAGGCGCTGGTTACAAAGGCTGTTGTTGCAGGTGGTGTGATTCCCCATCGCATGGGACTGTCTGAAACCGTTTTGATTTATGAGACCCACATTGCCTGCATGGGCGGACTGGAGGTTTTCCTGGAGCGTTATCCGAAACAAAAGTCGCATTTTTGTGAAAAGAAGGTATTTGTGGAAACAACATCGGCAGACACAGCACTGCAATGTCTGGCAGTGGGCGTTGATGCCATTCAGTTTTTCCAGATGCAGCCGGATGCGCTGAAAGCCGCCGTGGAACAGGTAAAAGCGGCGTTTCCGCACTGTACCATCGTTGCCGCCGGCAATCTCACAGAAGAAAACATTGCCGCGTATGCCGCAACCGGCGTAGACGGCCTGGTCAGCTCCGCATTTTATCGGGCAGAACCGATTCAGATGCAGGCACAGTTCCACACCAATTAAGGCGCATCCCAAGCGTATCTTTCCATTTTAAACCGAAGCAGGAAAAGGAGAATTTTTAGAATGAAGACCATTGGAATTATCGGCGCAATGCCGTCAGAACTGATAGATATCCGAAAGGCACTCCCGGACTCTGAAATTCAAAAAAAAGCCGGCTTTGACTACTATATCAACACAGTCGGTGATACACGTATCGTTCACGTTTGCAGCGGTATTGCCAAAGTCAACGCAGCAGTCTGCACACAAGCGCTGATCGATACATTTCAGCCGGATGTGATCTGGAATGCTGGTATCGCAGGCGGCATGAACCGGAACATTCACGTATGTGATGTGGTTGTTTCCAGTGAGGTACTCCCCCACGACCTGGATCTGCACTTTTTAAATGACTATCCGCCCTACTGCGGCATTTTCCCGGCGGACAAATCCCTTATTGATCTGGCGGTGCGCACCTGTGACGAATTCGGGGTAAAATCCTTTGTGGGACGCATTGTCTCCGGAGAGGCCTTTGTCACCAGCAATACGGTAAAAGCCGAGATTCAGCAGCGGCTCACACCCGATGCAGTGGATATGGAAAGCGCAGCTGTCGGACAGTGCGCATATCGGAACCAAGTACCCTTTGTCAGCATCCGCTGCATTTCTGACAATGCCGATGATGAAGGGGCAATGTCTTTTGATCAGTTCGAAAAGATTGCGGCCAAGCGCGTGGCAGACATTGTTCTGCGCATGGCACAGACATATTAAGAGGCAATTGGTATGACACTACAGCAGCTCCAATATGTCATTGCCATTGTGGAACACGGCTCCATCAGTGAAACCGCAAAGCAGCTTTATGTGGCACAGCCCACGCTGTCCAGTGCAGTGCGCAGTCTGGAAGAGGAATTCGGTATTTCCATTTTCCATCGTTCCGCACGGGGCATTGCCCTGACAGAAGACGGCCGGGAATTTCTCTCCTACGCCAGACAGGTGGTAGAACAGGCGGATCTGCTGCATCAGCATTACGGCAGCGCCAAGCGTTCCCGGCAGCACTGTTCCATTTCCACACAGCACTATGCTTTTGCCGTGGATGCTTTTGTCAATCTGATTCAAAAGTATGCACCAGAATCCTACTCCTTCACCCTGCGGGAAACGCGCACACATGAAATTATGGAGGATGTGCGGAACCTGGACAGTGAAATCGGCCTTCTTTACCTTAGCAGTTTCAACGAGCGTGTCATCCGCGCCATGCTGGAGGAATACGGCCTGGAATTCCACACATTAATCTGCGCTAGTCCCCATGTTTTCCTGCGTGCCGCCCATCCGCTGGCACAAAAGGAAATGGTCACCACAGAGGATCTGGAGCCATATCCCTTTCTTTGCTTTGAACAGGGTGTCTATAACTCCTTCTATTTTTCAGAGGAACTGCTCAGCACAATGCCCCGGGAAAAATGCATCCGCGTCAGCGACAGAGCAACCCTGTTCAATTTGCTCCGCGGCGTAAACGGCTACACCATTTCCAGCGGCATGGTCAGCGCCGATCTGAACGGCGGTGATATTATCTCCGTTCCCCTCTGCACCAAAGAGCATATGGAAATCGGATGGATTTCCAATCCCAAGTCCAATCTCAGCCCGGCGGCACAGCTGTATCTGCAAGAGTTACAGCAGGTTCTGCGGAGCTATCAGGAACAATAATACCAGAGTCTGTCCCATGGGACAGACTTTTCTTTTTTTCTGACCGTGCTCCACACATCTGACGCAAAAAGCAGAAACCATTCATTCCTCTTCATTCCCTTTCTGTTTTCCCGAAAGAATCATGGAATCCTGCAAGAGATTTTGACAGATATTTTTCCGGTGATTCGTTATAATAGGGAGTACCCTCCTGAGAGTCTGCCACGTATCGGTTGCGGCACCCTCTCAGAACCTGTCCTGCGCCCACGCTTTTCCGGACAGGCAGACCCTGAATTTTAACAGAAAGGACGTTTCTCCCATGCGCAACCTCAATTCCCAGCTGCTCCGCCGCTCTCCCATTCCTCGTTTTGCAATCGAAGGAGGCGGCGGTTTTCTTGCCGGACTCCTGCTGGCAGGCACCTATGTCGGCGCAATGACCTCGCCGCTCCCCATTGCTGTCGCTGCCAATCTTGGCTCTACTGGTGCCGCTTCCGTTTTAATCGGAAGCATTCTCTCTTACCTGATTTCCGGCACTATGCTGGATAATTTGCCCCTCTTGTTCGCCCTGGTGGTTGTCACCAGTCTCCGCATGCTGAAACGTCCGCCCAAAACAGCCGGCGGCATGGCAGCCAGCACCGGATTGTGCGTCTTTCTTTCCGGGCTGGCCGTTTCTCTCCTGTTTCATGCCAGTGGTGCGGCTGTCATCGGCTACACCATGACGGCCGGATTAACAGGATGCGCGTCTTATTTTATGCACGCTGTTTTTTCCAGCATACGCACCACCGGAAAGATCCCCCTTCGCTCTGCTGACGGCTGCGCTGCTGCCGTTGTGCTGATTCTTATGGTTGCTGCGCTTTCCTGCTACAGCATCCCTGCCATGAATGCCGGATGCATGGTGAGCACGGCGCTGACGCTTCTGGGCGCACGGAAATACAAATGCGCCGGCGGTGTGATATGCGGCGCGCTTACCGTATGCGGTGCGGTTCTGGGCGCGCCGGAAGCCGGCATGCCCCTGTTAATTCTGCCGGCAGGCGGCCTTCTGGCAGGCTATCTGGCGAAGCGAAACCGTTATGCCTTTACCGCTGCGTTTTTTCTGTTCTCTGTCATGGGACTGATCACCTTCGGTTCCAGTCTCTTTACTGTTTCCACTGTGTGCAATCTGTTTCTCGGCAGTGTGGCATTTTTATTTTTGGACGCGGCACAGCTGGAAAAGTGGCTGGACACCGATCTTCCGGATCGAAGTGATCCCCTTGCGCCGGCATCGGCCCGGCTCCGCTATATGGCAGACGCATTACATACAGTACGGGAGGACACGCACGCCATCGCATCCCTTCTGCCCCAGGAAGAGCCTGCACATGATATCACACGAGAAGTCTGCGAAACAGTCTGCGGATCCTGTCGCAGCAAGCTGCGCTGCTGGGAATCCGACTACGAGAAAACATTATCCGGATTTCGAAAAATGGAAATGCATACCGCTGCCACACTTCCGCCGATTCCGGAGGAACTGTCGTGCTGCAGCCGGACAGATCGTCTGCGTGCACTCTTTTCCCATCAGGCCGCAGAACGGCGCAAAACCAAATTCCTGGCGGCACGCACCGCAGAAAGCCGCACTGTTCTTCTGGAACAGCTGGCCGCAGCAGAAGAGCTGCTGACCGCTGCCGGAAGCCATCTTTATGTCCGGTACAGCAACGAACTCAGCGAAACGGTGCATCGTCGCCTGCTTCGATACGGTTATCCCTGCGACTGTGCAGCAGTATACTACACGGAGGCAGACCGGATGATGATTGAAATTTGTTGCGAGAAGCACAGCCTGGACGGCTGCATACCTACAATCCGGCACATTCTGTCAGAAGCACTGAATCTGACTCTGGAAGAACTGGATCCGCTGTCCAGCGGGGATTCCATGCGGTATCGTCTCTGCCAGCGTCCGCGATACCGTCTGGAACAGTATATTTCGGCACGGCACGCACAGCAGGAATCCCTTTCCGGCGACACTGCGGTTTCCTTTACAGACAGCACAGGAAATCCCTGTCTGGTGCTGTCTGACGGCATGGGAACAGGAAAGCATGCCGCTGTGGAATCCCGTATGACAACAGAACTGTTCCGAAAGTTTCTCACCGGCGGCATCTCCGGGACAGCAGCAGTCCGGATGATGAACGGCATTTTGCTGACCAAATCACCGGAAGAATCTTTCGCCACCCTGGATGTTGCGCAATTTGATCTGGATGCCGGAGAACTGACCATCTTAAAATCCGGTGCGGCGGCTACGCTGATTCGCCATGCCGGAAAGGTTTCCAGAATCAGCGCCCAGACCTTTCCGCTGGGGCTGGAACCGGAGGGAGAATCGGCTGTCCGCCGGGTCGCGCTCTGTCCGGACGATATTATTTTAATGCTGACAGACGGCGTCAGTGAGGACGCTTACCCCTTTATTCGTCAGCTGCTGGAAAGCACCAGCGATCTGGAACAGATTGTAAAAGAAGTGTGCGAAAAGGCCGCAATTTTTGCAGGCGGCAGCCAGCGGGACGATGTTACCGTATGCGCTGCCAGACTGCTTCCGTCATAAAGGACATGATTCCCGGAATTGAGTTTTTTGCATTTGTATATATTGCACAAATATGTGCATAAAAACTGTCTGTTTCTATGAAAATTTCTACTAAATACAAAAATAACTTGCATTGCATTCCTTTTTATGTTAAAATATGAATAGAAAACAAAAACAACATTTACCGAGCAACATTGTACCAAATACAGGAAAATCCATTTTTTCCTGACAGTTCGGTCATATGATGCAATTGATACAACAAAAATTTCAGCGTACATTTCATATTCCGACAAGTCGTGAATATGAAATGCTTGTTCTGTTTTCCTGTCATTTTTGCAGGATGCCAGAACTGCTCGCAGCAGCAAAAGGACATATTGGCGAAGGAGGGTATATTTATGCTTTCAGCGCAAAAAAACAGCGCAAATGATTTTCCTCTTTATCTATTTCATCAGGGCAAAAATTTTGAAGCACACCAATTTTTCGGAGCACATGCATTCCGGCGGGGACGCGGCCATTTCTACCGCTTTCGTGTCTGGGCACCCAGAGCGAAAAGTGTCTCTGTCATCGGTACTTTTAACCAGTGGGATCGCAGCTGCAATCCTATGAAAAAAATCTCTGACACTGTATGGGAAGCAGAAATTCCCCGTCTCAAACAGTTTGACAGTTATAAATACAGCATTGAAGCCGAAGACGGCCGCATTCTGGACAAAGCAGATCCTTATGCCGCCCACTATGAGCGCCGACCAGGTACTGCTTCCAAGCTGTTTGAGAGCAGCTATCAGTGGGAAGACAGTGCGTGGCGCTTAGAAAAGAAAAAGCACAATCCCTACAAAAGCCCCATGAACATTTATGAGGCAAATATTTCTTCCTGGAAGCACAAGCCTGAGGAAGAGTTTCCCAGCTACATCGGATTTGCGGAAGAGATTATCCCCTATCTGAAAAAAATGTCTTACACACACATTGAGTTTATGCCTCTGACAGAGTATCCCTATGACGGCTCCTGGGGCTATCAGGTAACCGGATACTTCGCGCCCACCTCCCGACACGGCACGCCGGATGACTTCCGCAAAATGGTGGATCTGTTCCATCAGGCAGGCATTGGTGTTATTCTGGACTGGGTTCCGGCACATTTTCCGAAGGATCCTATGGGATTATGTGAGTTTGACGGCTCCTACTGCTATGAATACGCAGATCCCTTAAAAATGGAACACAAGGGATGGGGCACCCGTGTTTTTGACTACGGAAAAGGTGAGGTATGCTCCTTCCTGATTTCCAGCGCCTGCTGCTGGCTGGAGGATTTTCACATTGACGGCCTCCGGGTAGATGCTGTGGCATCTATGCTCTATCTGGATTATGACCGAAGAGACGGTGAGTGGCGACCCAATGCATACGGCGGACATGAAAATCTGGAAGCCGTTGACTTTTTGCGTCACCTGAACGAAGCTGCCTTTTCCCGGAATCCGGATATTTTGATGATTGCAGAAGAATCCACTGCATGGCCGCTGGTTACCAAGCCAACGGATATCGGCGGACTTGGATTTAACTTCAAGTGGAATATGGGCTGGATGAATGATATGCTCAGCTATATTTCGCTGGATCCGATTTATCGGGCATTCAATCACGATAAGCTGACGTTTTCGTTCTTCTACTGCTTCTCTGAGAATTATATCCTGCCGATTTCGCATGACGAAATTGTCTACGGAAAAGGCTCTATGCTGGAAAAAATGAGCGGTCAGACAGAGGCAGAAAAGTTTGCATCCTATCGTGCATTCTTAGGCTATATGATGGCACACCCCGGAAAGAAACTGCTCTTTATGGGACAGGAATTTGCACAGAAAAACGAATGGAATTATCAGACAGAACTGGACTGGAATCTGCTGGAACAGCCGGAGCACAAGCAAATGGAACAATTCTCACAGGATCTCAACCGCTTCTATCTGGAACATTCGCCGCTGTGGCAGGATGACGATTCCTGGCAGGGATTCAGCTGGATTTCACACGATGACTATCAGCAAAGCGTGATTGCATTCCGGCGGATCGATGACGATGAGCAGGAAATTATTGCAGTCTGCAACTTCTGCCCGGTACAGCGGAATGATTATAAAATCGGCGTACCCAAGGAAGGTACTTATAAATTGGTTTTCAACACCGACAGCGCCGACTACGGCGGAAGCGGTTTGACGGAAAAACGGCTGAAAACACTCCCCATCGGCATGCACGGATTTGAACAATGTATTTCAATGACGCTGGCACCGCTTTCTGTGATTTATTTGCAGTACACACCGCCCAGAAAACGGACATCCCGCAAAACTGCTGCTGCCAAAGCGCCGGCAGCGCCCAGGAAAAAGACACCTGCGAAAAAGACGGCTTCTGCCGCAGCAGATCTGTAAACGCCTGGTTTTCCTTTCAGATTACCCTATTTTTGATATGATATTAGCGCCTGCATTCTCAGACGCAAGATGATTTTATTTAGGAGGAATATCATGAAGATCAAGAAAAAATGCGTTGCCATGCTATTGGCCGGCGGACAAGGAAGCCGTCTGTACGCACTGACACAAAAAGTGGCAAAACCTGCGATCCCCTACGGCGGAAAAAATCGCTTTATTGACTTTCCGCTTTCCAACTGTATCAATTCCGGAATCGATACAGTCGGTGTTCTGACACAGTATCAGCCTATGGTACTGAATGAATACATCGGAAATGGCCAGCCGTGGGATCTGGATAAAATGCACGGCGGTGTTCATGTTTTGCCGCCGTATCAGACCGCAGCAGGAGCTTCCTGGTACGAAGGCACTGCAAACGCAATCTATCAGAATATTGCATTTATTGAGCGCTATGATCCGGAATATGTCATTGTTCTGGGCGGCGACCATATCTATAAAATGGACTACTCCAAAATGTTGGATTACCACATTGCAAACCAGGCAGACAGCACCATTGCCGTTATCGATGTGCCGCGTTCTGAGGCATCCCGTTTCGGTATCATGACTTGTGATGCCGAAGGCCGGATCGTTGACTTTACCGAAAAGCCGAAGGAACCGAAATCAACGCTGGCTTCCATGGGTATCTATGTCTTCACCTGGAGCAAGCTGAAGAAGTACCTGATCGAAAACGAAATGGCAAACACCGGATCCAAGGACTTCGGAAAGGACATTATTCCGGCAATGCTGGCCAATAATGAGCGTCTGTTCGCCTATGAATTTGAAGGCTACTGGAAGGACGTTGGTACACTGGACAGTCTGTGGGAAGCCAACATGGATCTGCTGAGTCCGAATGTGCCGCTGGATCTCTACGATCCGGACTGGAAGGTTTATTCCCGTCACAACAATATGCCGCCGCAGTACATCGGTGCAAACGCGCATGTTGAAAACTCCATGATCACCGAAGGAAGCATTGTAGATGGTACTGTAGACTTTTCCATCATCTCTTCCGGCGTTACGATTGAAGAAGGTGCATCCGTCAAGTACAGCATTGTTATGCCGGGAACCACCATCAAAAAGGGCGCCGTTGTAGAATACGCCATCATCGGAGAAGACTGTGTCATTGAGCCGGATGCTGTTATTGGCATGAGTCCGGAAATGGTGCCGAACCGGGATGACTGGGGCATCGCGGTGCTCGGACACAACATTACCGTTTCTTCCGGAAAGCGCGTTCTTCCGAAAGAAATTATTTCCGAAAATCTGTAAAGGCGGTGGCGAACAATGAGTATCAATCAAAACGTACTGGGTTTAATTTTTGCAAGCATTAACGATTCCGCAGTAATCGATCTGACAAAGCTGCGCACAATGGGTTCCATCCCCTACGGTGGGCGGTACCGCACGGTAGACTTTCCGCTTTCCAACATGGTAAATTCCGGCATTTCTGAAGTCGGTGTCATTACAAAGTCCAACTATGGCTCCCTCCTGGATCACCTGGGTTCCGGCCGTGAATGGGATCTTGCCAGAAAAAAAGGCGGTCTGCACCTGCTCCCTCCGTTCAGCCAGGCTGGCGGCGGTACTTATCAGGGTCGTCTGGAAGCGCTGCGCAACATCTGGAGCTTTGTGGAACACACCAAGGCAAAATATGTGGTTCTGGCAAACTGTGATGTTATCACAACAATTGATTTTTCTGATGCACTGGCACAGCACCAGAACAGCGAGGCAGATATCACCGTGATTTACGCAAAGGGGCTCTACAACCGGGACAAGAGCACAAACGGCTGCATTCTGCAAATCGATGAGGACAACACCATCAAGGAAGTACTGACCAATCCTATGATGTCTGGCGAGTGCAACATTTCTCTGGATATGTTCATTATGAACACAGACTTCTTGAAGCAAATTGTGCTGGAAGCCATCAGCAAGAATCAGAAGAGCCTGATCCGCGACGTGCTCCAGGCAAGAAAAGACGAATTTGTTTTCAAGGCATATGAGCACAAGGGCAGCTTCTTTAAGATCGACAGCCTGGAAGCTTATTACAAGGCAAATCTGGCGTTGCTGGATGCCAAGAAGCGCGACAGCATCTTCAATCGGGAAGCACCGATTTACACCAAGGTTGGTGACAATGCACCGGTAAAATACGGTCTGGAATCCAATGTAAAAAATTCTCTTGTGGCAGACGGATGCATGATTGAAGGTACAGTTGAAAACTGTGTACTGTTCCGCGGCGTAAAAATCGGAAAAAATGCAGTGATTCGCAACTGCGTACTGATGCAGGGAACAGAAATCGCAGACGGATGCAGCATCGACTCCATTGTTGCAGACAAAAATGTTACCATTTCAGAGAATCGTGTTCTCACTGGTTCTTCGGAATATCCCCTCTACCTCGGAAAAAAAGCAAAGATCTAAAAAGCGTGTGCAGCATCTTTTCATAAGCATTTTGCTTGCTGCATGCTTTCTTGAAAAACACGCAAAAGTGTGCAGGAATAATTCTATATCCCATTTTTGCATGTCAGAATGTGTTTCGTTTGACAGAAACCGTTCTGGAGATTCTGTGCATTCAGAAAATTACGTTTCTGAATATGCTGCCGCAGAAAGCCGTCATGACGCTGATTGTTCAATCAGGAACCAAGGCTTTTTGCGGCAGTTTTTTGTAGAAAGGAAATGATACCTATGAAGATACTTTTTGCCGCCAGCGAAGCGCTCCCTTTTGCTGCATCCGGCGGACTGGCAGATGTGGCCGGTTCCCTGCCAAGTGCACTCAGTCAAAATGAAACGCTGGACTGCCGTGTTGTTATGCCACTGTACCGCAGCGTTAAACCGGAAATCCGAAACCAAATGACATTCTTAAAGGATATTACCGTAGAAGTAGGCTGGCGGAAACAGTACTGCGGCATCTATACCATACAGGTAGGGAACGTCACCTATTATTTGCTGGACAATCCGTATTACTTTATGCGGGACGGCATGTACGGGTTCTATGACGATTGCGAACGATTTGTCTTTTTCAGCCGTGCGATCCTGGAAATTCTCCCGGCACTGAACTGGAAACCGGACATCATTCACTGCAATGACTGGCAAACGGCAATGGTTCCGGTCTTTTACCGCGTTTTATACCAGTATCACCAGGAATTTGAAAATATCCGCATCATCTATACCATTCACAATATCCAGTATCAGGGTGTTTACGGCAAGGAAGTAGTAACCGAACTGATGGGCATCCCTACCTATCACACCAACCTTTTGGAATTTGACGGCATGGTGAATCTGATGAAGGGTGCCATTGAAACGGCAGACCGCATTACCACAGTAAGCCCGACCTATGCCAAAGAGGTATTGGATCCGTGGTATTCCTATGGCATGGATCGTGCGCTGGTGCGGCGGCAGGACGGCATTGTGGGAATTCTCAACGGTATTGATGTGACGGGATATAATCCGGAAACGGATCCTAATTTGAAGAAGAATTATTCCGCTGCAAAGATGACCGGGAAAAAAGAATGCCGCGCCGCCCTGCTGCATGAGTGCGGCCTTACGGATTCTGACAAACCGGTGATCGGAATTGTCACCCGTTTTGTGGCACATAAGGGCATTCAGCTGATTCAACAGACATTCCAGGAAATGTTGAAACTGGGATGCCGGTTCGTCATTCTGGGCAGCGGCGAAAAGCTGTATGAGGATTTCTTCCGGGAAATGCAGGCGGAATATCCGGAACAGGTACACGTTACACTGGGATTTGTACCGGCTATGGCGCGGCGCATTTACGGCGGCGCAGACATGTTCCTGATGCCGTCACAAAACGAACCGTGTGGACTGGCGCAAATGGTTGCCATGCGGTATGGCACTATCCCGATTGTACGGGAAACCGGCGGCCTGAAGGATTCCGTCTTTGACGCAGGCGGAAAGAACGGCAACGGCTTTACCTTCAAAACCTATGACGCTTTTGACATGCTGGACGCAGTAAAGCGCGCCTGCGCTTACTTTACAGACAAGCGGAAGTGGAATGCTCTGGTGCGTCACGCCATGAAGTGCGACTACAGCTGGAATGTTTCGGCGGAGAAGTATGTGGAACTGTACCGGTCGTTGCTGGGGTGAGAAGTGCACTGGGAAAAGCACATTGAAATATAAGGCAATACCGCACAAAGAGCGTCTGGCGACTTCGCACGCCATCTGCTTGCAAATTTTCCGTCATATTTCACAAAAATGCTCGTGAATACATCAAGTATTCACTCCGCTTTTTGTTTCATCTGACGAAAAATTTGACGACGCATCTGTCGCACAATCTTTGTGCGGTATTGCCATAAAACCAAACCCAAAACAACCACAGAGGTGTTATTATGAAAAGAAAGGCATTTACACTGACACTTGCAGCATTCCTGCTGGCTTCTCTGGCAGCGTGCAGCAACAACGAAACGAATTCGTCCAAAATCGCAAATGAAACAGGCAGTGCCGTGGAAACATCTGTTTCTGAAAATGTGCATTCCGACATCACGCACATCTGCCAGAAATTTTTGCAGAACAACGAAACTGATGAAACTCTGGCGAGCATTATCGACATGGACACACCGGATGTTCAGGAGATGAAAGAGCCGCCGTCAGAAAACATCTATGCCGCATTGGCAGAGGAACCGGGAACCGGTCCTTATTATGCAGTCACCTTTTCTACAACGGAAGATAGTCTGCTCGGTCCAATCATTCTCTATGTAAACCAAGAAAAGGAAATCTTTGGCACTGGGTATCGAGAGTAATTATTCGATGGATTGGGTGATCATTTCGTACACAAGGAGGCATTCCCCATGGACAAAATCTGGGCAAAACTCTACGCCGCTGCCAAAGCAGTACAGCACGAGCGGCAAATTTCCGACTACGTGCTTGCCGGCGGTGTTGCGGCGGCGATTTTATCCAAATCCGGCAAAATCTACACCGGCGTATGCATTGATACCTGCTCCACGCTGGGGATTTGTGCAGAACGGAACGCCATTTTCAACATGATCACCAACGGTGAACAGGAAATTGACAAGGTGCTGTGTATTCTGCCGGACGGTTCCGGCGGAGCACCCTGCGGCGCTTGCCGGGAACTCATGGTACAGCTGATGCCAAACGGCAAGTACAAGGACATCGAAATCATGATGGACTACGCCACCGGGCGTGTGGTCAGGCTGGGCGATATTACGCCGGAATGGT
The DNA here is from genome assembly GCA_900545285.1 of uncultured Ruminococcus sp. GTDB lineage: Bacteria > Bacillota > Clostridia > Oscillospirales > Ruminococcaceae > Ruminococcus_C. The sequence goes on along the minus strand of UQYK01000014.1, from coordinate 7,195 downwards.
GGATTTCATAGACGAATATAACTGCAAAACGGGACAAGGTTCTTTCGAAAAACCTTGTCCCGTTTTTTGCATTGGAATAAAGAATTACTGTTCCTCTGCGATTTTTTTCAGCGCCTTTGCCAGCTGATCCGGACATGAAGTCGGACGGCTTCCACAACGGATGCCCTCCAGACGCTTTACCACTTCATCCAGCGGCATTCCCTGCACCAGGGCAGCAATGCCTTGTGTATTTCCGCTGCATCCGCCAATAAATTGTACCTGATTGACAACGCCGTCTTCTACGTCCAGCTGAATGGCACGGGAACAGACACCATGCGGTGTGTAAGAATATTTCATGTTCATTCGCACTCCGTTTCTTTGAAATTGCCGCGGCTCTATGGGCAGCGGTCTGATTGTATTATAGCATATTTTTGTCCGGAATGCAAGATCATGCGGCTGCCTTTTTCCCCAAAAAAAGCAGAAAAAATGCGCGACTTCCCTGCACTTTTTCATTTTTATTTTGCGTCTGATTTAAATATTTATTATGATAGTTTAACCTATACTATATTGATTTCACTCTAAGATTGGAATTTCGAAATGGGTATAATTTCCAAAGTCTACGCTCACGCCAAAAATCTCTACGTTCGCGCCATTTTCTCGCACAGCGGCGTTTTTTGTGCTATAATAGAGGCAGAAAAAGAAAGGGGGTGAAAATTGAAATTCCGGAAGGGAGGTGAGGCAAATCAAACAGACCATACGCAAGCAAAAAAAACATTCCAAAAATAACTTTTAAAAGGAAAACAAACTTATGAAATCGATTATGAGAAAAACAATCGCAGGTATCTCTGCACTGGCAATGACAGCAGCTATGACTGCTACAACCATCCCGGCATTTGCTTCGGAATATGAAGAAATCGAAAAGGAACAGTTTGTATCATCTTATGCAACTGATGATAGTCAAATGCTGGCAGAGTATTTTTTAAACATCGGTTATTCGATTGATGAAACTGCTTCCATAATGGCTGATTTTGAAAACCAGCCGGCTTCATTAGCAACGAATTCTGGCAATTCCTATTACAGCGGAAATCTAATTAAAAAATACCCACATTATGTTGCATTCATTGCATCCAATCCCATGTATGCGAAAGGAAAGCCTGTAATTACACTATCTGGAAATGTAGATATGATTACAGATTTCAGTGGACTAAGTTCTTCACTTACATATGGCGGTTATACAGGAAATTATAGTTTATCCGACCCGTACTATGATACAGATGAATATGGCGAGGAAGATACAAGCGTACAATACATCGATGCAACATTTTCAAATTTGAAGTCCTATCCCAATTGCACCACTCCTAAGGCATTTGGTACAATCTATGTAAATTTCACGAGCAACATTAAGTCAGAAGCCCAGCTTTATAATGAGATTGGATTCAGTTATATGTATGGATCAACAAGATGTGTTATCACTCATGAAACCTATGTATACGCTGACTTAAATCATGACGGTACAGTCGATAGCCAAGATTTTCAAGCAATAGCAACCTATATGGCTTGCTTGCAACGTGGCGAAACTGAAAAAGTAGCAAATCAAAAACTGCTCTTTGGATTTGATGATATTGGAGAGGAAACTGCAATTGAACTTGCTAAGCTATCAGCAGACATCAACCGTGACGGCATACTGAATGATGATGATGTAAAAATGTATCAGAAGGTAGCATCCGGACAAGTTACGCTCTAACTTTTTAAATGAGGTGATTCATTATGAAAAAACTATGGTGTTATATTACAGTATTGACCTGCCTTTTAGGCTCTATGTCCTTCCTGCAAACAAAGCCGGCATTCGCCGAAGAAGCACCAGACATCGCCACTTCTACCACACAAAACCAGAATACCTTTTCCGGAACCTGCGGCGCAGAGGGAGACAATGTAACCTGGACATTTGACCCTTCTACTGCTACGATGACCTTTTCCGGAACTGGTGCTATGATGCACTATTACGAGCCTACCTTCAATCCAACTGACATTGAAAATTGGCCGCATCCGGAATGGTACTATAATGAAGAAATGTCTCAATACCCCATTGAACACATTGTTTTCGAGGAAGGTATTACAGATATCGGTTCCTTAACGAAGGACTTCTTTCAGAGTGCAGCATATTGCACAGTCACAGTGCCCGAAAGCGTTACTGCCTTCGACGGTCTTTCTATCATGGGTACTTCGCCACTTGAAAAAGTAACATTCTATGGATGGGATGGTTCTTGGTTCTATGAATATGCCTGTGGCCCAATTGCAAGCGGCAGTTATTCTAACCTAGAATATATTTCTCTTGGTGTGGCAAAGAACCCGATGTATCCTTCATCCGGAACAAATGTATATGGATTGGACTGGAGCTTTGATTACAAATCAAGAATATTAAGCTTCCATGGAACAGGCGGCATTGCACCCGTAGGGCAGTCTATGCCAGAACGGTTCACCATTGTTGAGAAAGACTGTGAAGTATCTGCAATTACCGCAGAAAACGCAGTGAACATGTCAGCCTTCCTCAAAGGATATCACGTATATTGCTATAAAGATTCCAGTTTTGCAGATGCTTATGAAGAATTTATCCAGTATTGGAACCAAAACTTTGAACCTTCACGTGATGAAGATTATGTCAGAAAGATGTACCCTGTCAATTATATCGAAGATGAATACCTCATCGGTGATATCAATCGGGATAACAAAATTGACCTGTCTGATGTGATTCTGTTGAGTAAGTATGTCAACAGAAGTGTCATGATTGATACGCTGACCGCGGACTGCAATGGTGACGGCGGCATCAATACGCATGATACGGTATCACTCCTCCGCTTCCTAACGCATAAGATTGATACTCTGCCGGAAAACGCAGAATAAAAAGCTCTCAGGAATAAAAAGCAGAGACAAAAGACAAAGAGAACAAAACATAAGGACTGTGCAGCGCTGACGCTTCCGGCGGCATAGTTCCTGAAATAAATAGAGATAGAAAAACTGAACTGCTGTGCCGTTTTACGCGGCATGGCAGTTCTCATTTTGGCAGAAATCCAGTCAGGCGGACACTATCAAAATCGTATCTTTCCCTGCCGCGGAAAGTATACGATCCCCACATCGGCATGCTTGACAAAAAGCACGTTTTTTGTTAAAATAAAACAAGCAAGACAGACTGTTTTCTGTCAAAAGAATGCATTCCAGAAAGGAACAAAACCATTATGGCTTATGTAATTGGCGTTGACTGCGGTACGAGCGGTACCAAAACCGTACTTTTTCAGGAAGATGGCACAGTAATGGCAAGTGCCACAGTAGAATACCCCATGTATCAGCCGAAAAACGGCTATGCAGAACAGGATCCGGCAGACTGGAAAAATGCCATGATCCAGACCATTCAGACCGTGGTGCGCAAAAGCGGCGTACCCAAGGAAGAAATCAAGGGCATCGGTATTTCCGGACAAATGCACGGCCTTGTGATGCTGGATCAGAACAACCAGGTGCTCCGGAACTCCATCATCTGGTGCGACCAGCGAACCGCTGCGGAAGTGGACGAGATGAACCGGGTTGTCGGCCGGGAAAAGCTCATGGAAATCACCGCAAATCCCGCCCTGACCGGCTGGACTGCTGCAAAAATTCTGTGGGTGCGGAACAATGAACCGGATGTTTATGAAAAATGCCGGCACATTCTCCTGCCGAAGGATTATCTGCGTCTGATTCTCACCGGCGAATATGCAACCGAGGTTTCTGACGCTTCCGGCATGCAGCTGCTGGACATTGCAAACCGCTGCTGGTCGGATGAGCTGCTGCACCTGCTCCAGATCGACAAGTCCCTCCTGGGTAAAGTATACGAATCCTGTGAAGTCACCGGAACTCTGACACGGGAAATGGCGGACACCCTGGGACTGTGTGAAGGCATTGTTGTTGTCGGCGGTGCCGGAGACAATGCTGCTGCTGCGGTAGGTACCGGCGTTGTCCAGGACGGAAAGGCGTTTACCACCATTGGTACTTCCGGCGTTGTATTCGCCCACACCTCTTCTATGGCAATGGATAAGCTGGGCAGAGTCCACACCTGCTGTGCAGCGGTTCCGAACAGCTGGCACGTTATGGGCGTTACACAGGGCGCAGGGCTGTCCCTGAAATGGTTCCGGGATCAGTTCTGCGCCGCAGAAAAGCAGACTGCTTCCCTCATGGGCGTGGATGAATACTACCTCATGGACAAGGAAGCCGAGCAGGTGCCGGTAGGGGCAAACCGCCTGTTGTATCTGCCGTACCTCATGGGCGAACGGACACCCCATCTGGATCCCAACGCACGGGGTGTTTTCTTTGGCCTGTCTGCCATGCACACCAAACGGGACATGCTCCGCGCTGTAATGGAAGGGGTTACTTACTCCCTGCGGGATTGTGTAGAAGTGTTCCGGGAAATGGGCATTTCTGTAGATGATATGATGGCATGCGGCGGCGGCGGCACTTCTCCCCTCTGGAGAAGCATGCTGGCCGATCTGTACAACTGTCCGGTAAAAACAGTGGCTTCTAAAGAAGGCCCGTCTCTGGGTGTTGCAATTCTGGCTTCTGTGGGCGCCGGCATTTACAGCAGCGTTCCGGAAGCATGCAGCGCAATCGTAAAAACGGATAAGACACAGACACCGCAGGCAGAAAATGTTCCGGCGTATGAGTCCTATTACCAGCTGTACCGCCAGATTTATCCGGCACTGAAAACACAGTTTGCAACACTGGCAGGTTTGCAGTAAATTTTGTGTTCCTATAAAAATGAAAAGAGCAATGCTTCCGGGTGCGGCAGTATTGCTCTTTTTTGAAAAATTGAAGCCTGTCACAATTAGAATTTTGGAAAGGAGTCACTTCTATGGAAAAAATCATATCCGTTTCCACTATGCGCACCAGTGATGCCGCAGAAATTGCTGGCGGAACGGACAGCAAGCTGCTGATGTACCGTGCCGGACTGGGCATCTTTCACAGCTGCGACTGGCGTGGAAAAATCGATATCGTTGCCGGAAGCGGAAACAATGCCGGAGATGGCTACGTTCTGGCGCTTCTCCTGCACCGCGCCGGAATCTCCTGCCGCATTGTGCGCACAAGTCCGAAGCTTTCGCCGGACGGCGCGTTTTATCTGGAAAAGTGCCGGGAATTAAGCATTCCCATCATGACTGAAATGGATTTTTCTCAGACAGATATCCTGGTAGACTGTCTCCTGGGCACCGGCTTTCAGGGAGAGCTTCGCCCGGATCTGCACAAATGGGTGGAACAAATCAACCAGTCCGCCGCGTATACCATCAGCGTGGATATCAACAGCGGCATGAACGGTGACACCGGAGAAGGGCTTTGCGTCCGCGCAGATAAAACCGTTTCCATTGGCTATCTGAAATACGGCCATTTGTGCGGACTTGTACAAGGTACAATTGGCGTGCTGGAAAACTACGCCATCGGAATCCCCTGTATTGGTACCTATACGCCATTTTATCTTCCGGGAGAATTCGTCCCTGCTGCCGAAAAGGGACAGCCAGTCCCTCCAGTTTTGCAGCAGCTTCTCTCCAAGTCCGGCGTTTCTTCCGGAACGCCTCTGGAACAGCTGCAAAAATTGGGCGAAATCTACGCAGATCAGCTGCATTTTCACACAATATCTTCCGCAGCAATTGAACTTTAGAACCTGTCTTCACAAGCGTATACACGTGTCTTATGAAGACAGGTTCTTAAACAGATATCTATCAAAATACCGGAATCGATTTTCTTTTGCAAAAAGGGCAATCGGCTCCGGTGTTTTTCTTGTGGAATCAAACGCACATGTGAAACCTGCGTTTTATCGATATTTTGGGTCTGCAAACTGTGTAAAGATTTCCTGCATTTTGCAGAGAGATTCTTCCTTTCCCAGTGCGATACCGCTTTCTCGCAGATACCGAAAATAGGCAATGAGTGCCGAGGCAATGCTCTTTTCCCGCATAACCAGGATCATAAAACGATTTTCCTGCTCCAGATGGAATACCAGAAGCACTTTCCCGTCACTCCAGATATTCATCAAGGTCAATGTGCGGAATGACAAGAGTGAATGGTGTATCATATGGTACTGCATATAGTCGCTTTTCTGCGCCATTCCAATAACATTTTGCAAAATTCGGTAGCGAATCGGTTTTTGAATCGACTTTGTGATTCCCGGCAGAAATTCATAGTATTCCTCAATTTCCATCAATTCCCGCATGCCATCCTCTGTAAAAAACATATGCTGGGACGCGGTATTCTGAATGATTTTCAGCAGCATTGCGTAGTACTGACTCGCCACTTTTCCTGGCATGTCATCTACAATGTGCTGCCGCATTTCTTCAATCTCAAAACCAGAAGAGATGCAGGGATTCTTTTCCACCACGTACAAATCCGCGTTGCGGCAGGCAGATGCTGTAAATTTTCCCAGTGCCATATCCCGAAAAAATACAGACAAATCCTGATACATACTGCAAAATGACTTTGATTTTTCAAATGATTTCTGCATTGCCCCTGCATAAAACTGCACTGTCTCCGGATCGTCAAAATACATTCCGGTCATGCAGTCTTTGGTCATGAGCAGCAGCTTTTGTCCATTCCGGATGAGAAACGGAAATCGTTGATGCAAAAAGAATTCGTCCAGCTTCGCATATTGGTATCGAACATGCATGCGACATGTGAGCAGAAGCGGCATGCTGTAGGACAACAGTTCCAGATTTTCAGCATATACCATGCTTTTCAGACGCTGATGCAGAAATAGCTGCCAGTTGCAAACCACCTGCTCCGGCAATTTCATAATACAGTTCTGCACAGTACGTACCAGGTCTGCATCATTTGGCTGCAACTGCAAGTCGATTCTCTCAGTGTCCTGCTGCCCTTGCAGCACAAACCGAACTGCCTGCAAAACAAATTCTTTTCCTTGTATCATTTTTCCGTTTTGCGGCAGCATTTCCGGTTCCGTTATGGCACTTTCCGGAAACATGGCCGCCTGTGACAGCACCTGAATCGCCGATTCAATCCGCTGATAATTGGGGCCAAACCGGGAAACTTTATAGGCGGTAAAAAAATGCTCGGTTTCCTCCGGATTCAGCTGTAAAATATCTGCCATTTCCGTAATCATTGCAAAGTCCTGTGGAATTGCCGTGCCATTTTTAATTTTACGATAGATTGTCAAGTCAAGTGCAACACAATCAGAGAAAAAATTTTTGAAGCACCT
>UQYK01000013.1 GCA_900545285.1 uncultured Ruminococcus sp. | reverse complement strand
AGCAACCCCTCACTGGATGCGAGGTTTCACCCGCCTTATATATTGTAACTGGTAAAATATACTTGTAGCAGTATATCTTCTCACAGCTGCAAAAAGAAAGGATGATTTTTATGAAAGGAACGAAACGAACATTATCCATGTTGACCGCATGCACGCTTTCCGTGGCAATGCTGGGTCTGATGCCGGTTTCTGCACAGGAAGCACCGGCGCCGGAAAGCAATGTTTCTGCGCAGGCACAGATGCCGGAGGCATTTGACGCTACGCAGGATGCACTGGAACTGTTGGAGCAGACCATTGCAACGCTTTCAAGTCCGGAATTACAGCAGTGCGAACGGCAGGATTTGTGCAGCACCTTTGGGGTTTCTGATCTCTCAGAGCTGACCTACAGCGCACCTTATTATTGGTACAACTTCTATTCCCAGGAACGGGTAGAAGGTGAGGGAATGACCTATGTGATTCTGGTGTACCGGGATGGCGCATACTGCGGCTATCTGCATGTGACTCCGGCCTATGGTCTGATTCAGAAGGCTTCCGGCACAAATGCCAGCATTGAAACTGCGCTGGAAAACCATGCAGAAATGTGGTTTGGTAGCGCGACGGTAGACGGCTTGCCGTGCCATTTGCTGTATGCTGACGGCGTGATCTATAACTATGATCGGGATGTTGCAACGGATCTGGTTTGGGGAGATATTCCGTATTCGGAGTATAACAGCGGCATGGTGATTGAAAAGCCGGGAACTGCCGGTGCATTTAGCACAGAAGAAAATAATCAAACCGCACAAAAAGCCATTGCAGATTATTTTGAATGGTCTGGAAAGGGCTTAACGAGTTATGAGGATTACACATATTCTCCGGCGTATACCGTTTCCAATTTTTTGACAGGGGAAACGCTGGATGATTGGGTAAATGTAATTGTAGAAAAGGATGGCGTGGCAGTCGGCTATTTTTCTGTCTGGCTGGAAGAGCATGAACCTTATACACAAGTATATTACTGGGAATATCCGGAAAATGTTTCGACCGATTTAACCAATGCACTGAAATATGGAGATGCTTTTCATTTCGAGAGCAGCTGCGGCTATTTTGTCAATGGTTCGCTCCGCGATATGCTGTATTTGAATGGCAAGACATATGACATGCAGCGCGGCGATGTCTTTGACGGTGCACCCAATGCACAAACCTATGTGAAAATGGGCGGACTTGATGCGTCGGCAGAAACACCGGATGAGCCAGTTGTAACCACCACCACCGAACCCACAGCAGACGAATCTGTACAGCTTCTGGGGGATGTGGATCTGGACGGCCGACTGACTCTGATTGACGTGGTTTACCTGAGCAAGGCAGCAAATGACAGCATTGTTCTTAATGATGCACAGCGTCAGAATGCAGACTGCAACGCAGACGGTGAGCTGAACGCACAGGATGCAGTTTCTCTGCTGCGCTTCCTGGTGCATACTGCGGATAGCCTGCCCAATTAAGCGTAAAGCGTATCATTTTTGAAAACACAGCGCATCTTTCCGTGAGGAGAGGTGCGCTTTTTTTGCTGCACCTAAAAATGAACAAAATGTAAAATTTGCAAAATAGCTCTTGACGAATTTAGCACACGTGCTATAATAGTGTTAGCACTTAAAACATCAGAGTGCTAATTTCATTCTGATGTCTGCATCATTTCGTGGAAAGGAGATGTGCCCTCATTTTTGGCGGCACAAGAGAAACATATGGAACAGAAACAATTTCAGGCTGAGTCCAAGCGTTTGCTGGACATGATGATTCATTCGATTTATACCCATAAGGAGATTTTCCTCCGGGAACTGATTTCCAATGCAAGCGATGCCATTGACAAGCTGTATTTTAAATCCCTGACGGATGACAGTGTGGGGATGAACAAATCTGATTTCCGGATTACCCTGTCTGTGGATAAGGATGCCCGGACACTGACCATTACCGATAACGGAATCGGTATGACAAAGGCAGAGATGGAGGAGCATCTGGGTACAATTGCCAACAGCGGCTCTCTCCAGTTCAAAAAGGAAAACAGCCTCTCTGAGGATAACCAGATTATCGGACAGTTCGGCGTGGGCTTTTACTCTGCATTCATGGTGGCAAAGCGCGTGACTGTAAAATCTCTGGCATTTGGCGAAGCTCAGGGCTATGTATGGGAGTCCGAAGGTGCAGATGGCTATACCATGGACACCTGCGACAAGGACACCGTGGGCACAGAGATCACCCTGGAACTGCTGGATGATGTTCCGGCAGATGAGGAGGGCAACGGCGGCGAAAGCTACAGCGAATTCCTGGATCAGTACCGCATCCAGAGCCTGGTAAAGCGTTACAGCGATTATATCCGCTTCCCGGTACAGATGGCAATGACCAAGAGCCGGAAGAAGGAAGACTCTGACGAATACGAAGAATATACCGAGGTTGTCACACTGAACAGCATGGTTCCGCTGTGGCACAAAAATAAAAATGAGATCACAGAAGAGGAATATAACACCTTCTATAAGGACAAGTGCGGCGATTATACCGACCCGCTGTGCCATATGCACGTGCGGAACGAAGGCACCATTACCTATGATGCCCTGCTGTATATTCCGTCTCATGCGCCGTTTAACTACTACAGCAAGGACTATGAAAAGGGCTTGCAGCTGTATGCAAACGGTGTCCTGATTATGGATCGCTGTGAAGATCTGCTGCCGGATTACTTCAGCTTTGTCAAGGGCCTGGTGGATTCTGAGGACTTGTCCCTGAACATTTCCAGGGAAATGCTTCAGCATGACGCACAGCTGCGGCAGATTGCCCGGAGTATTGAGCGCACCATTAAAAATGAACTCAAGCGCATGATGAAGAATGACCGGGAGAAATACGAGAAGTTCTATCATTCCTTCGGCTTGCAGCTGAAATATGGTGTCTATGCAGACTATGGCATGCACAAGGAGCTGCTCCAGGATCTGCTGCTCTTCCCGTCCTCTCAGGATGGAAAGCTCACTTCCTTACAGGAATACATTGATCGTATGCCAGAGGGACAGGACAAGATCTATTACGCTGCCGGCGAAAGCGTGGCACGGATTGAACTGCTGCCTCAGGTAGAGCAGGTAAAGGATAAGGGCTATGAAATCCTCTACTTTACAGAAAATGTAGACGAATTTGCAGTCCGCATGATGCAGAGCTATCAGGAAAAGGAATTCCAGTCAGTGCTGGACAGCAAGCTGGATCTGGACAGCGAAGAGGAAAAGAAGGCACTGGAAGAAAAGCAGGAAGCCAGCAAGGATATGCTGGAAGCTGTGAAAAAGGCACTGGAAGGAAAGGTGGGCAATGTCAAATTGTCCGGTCACCTGAAATCCCATCCGGTTTGCCTGTCCAGCGAGGGTGATCTTTCCATGGAAATGGCAAAGACCCTGAACGCAATGCCTGGCTCCGAAGGACAAAAGCTCCAGGCACAGACTGTGCTGGAAATCAATCCGGAGCACGCAATTTATCAGAAGCTTATGGATATGCAGGCAGACAGCTCCGAGCAGCTGGATGATTATGCAAAGCTGTTGTATGATCAGGCTCTGCTGATTGCCGGCATGCCCATTGCAGATCCGGTGGCATTCTCCAACCGCATCTGCAAGCTGATGTAAGCGCTTTTTATAAAGTATAACATCACGGCCGCTTTCCCATACCAGGGAGGCGGCCGTTTTTGTGTCAGAGCCAGCAAGTATCTATGCGTCCGGCCGATCCTCCGGTGCCTTGCCCCTGCGGGTCAGCTCGAAGTCTGTGTGCAGAATCTCTTCTTCACAGGCACACTGCAATGTTTTCAGCCGACAAAGCTCCTCCTCCAGCGTCTGAATGGTGCGTGTCACATGGCGCTGTACCGTGTAGTACATCGCTTCATAATCAACAGAGGACATTCTGAACGCTCCTTTCCCCATAGAGCCAGAGGCGGCTCACAGCACAAATATAATTTTGAATTAATTCTTTCTATTATTTTATAATTTTATACAGATTCGGCACTTCTTTTGTAAAGTCCCTTGCAAAGGCAAAAAGAATATGCTATAATCAAGAAGAATACAAGGGGACATGAAATCGTTTTCGTACTACGCGGCAGATTGCAAAAGCCGGGATGCACAGCAGAAACCACAGCCCGGTAAACGGCAGACAAATCTGACCGTACAGGTTGCAGGGCATATTGCTGTAATCCCAGACGTTCCAGCCCAGATACAGGTTATCCAGAACGCCTACGGAGAATTCAATTGCCGTGATGATCAGTGCGCCGCACAGACATTGGAGCAGGAGCGTGTGGGGCGGTGCTTTCAGATGGAACTGATACAGGATGACGCTCACGGTGCCGCCAGTAAGCATCATCGTCCAATGGGTATAGCCTCTGGCCAGGATTTCCAGCAGACTGTAAAAAAAGCAGCCCAGCAGAAACATCCACCACAGTGCACAGCCTTTATAGTACATGAGAGTCACCTCGTTTCTGATGTATGCTGCTTTTCTATCCTATGCAAAGTTTTAAAAAATATACAAGATGGAAACCGGCACGTGTCTGCCGATTTCCATAAGGAGGAATTTCTATGCGAAAAAGTGGAATTATTTTACACATTTCCAGCCTTCCGTCCAATTATGGTATCGGAAAAATGGGAGATGCCGCCTATGTTTTTGCTAATTTTTTGGCAGACAGCGGCGTACAGGTCTGGCAGATTCTGCCCCTGTCTCCCACCAGCTACGGCGACTCGCCGTATCAGTCCTTTTCCGTCTATGCCGGAAATCCGTATTTCATCGATTTTGAACGACTGGAGGCGGCCGGCTATCTGACCCGGAATGACTATGCCAATATCGTGTGGGGTGAAGATCCCAGACGGGTGGACTATGCCCGGATTTATACCTACTGTTTCCATGTGCTCCGCACGGCCTTTTCCCGGTTTGACAAGTCCAATGAGGAGTATCAGGCGTTCTGCGAAAAAAATGCAGACTGGCTGAAGGACTATGCGCTGTTCATGGCACTGAAAGACGCACACCACGGAGACCCCTGGAATAAGTGGGAAAAGCCTCTGGCTATGCGAAATGCCAAGGCGATGGAACAGGCATTTGTTCGCTATGCAGAGGACGTGGAATTCTACAGCGTGCTGCAATACTGGTTCTATCAGCAGTGGGGACAGCTGAAGGCATACTGCAACAGCAAGGGCATTTCCATTGTGGGAGATATTCCCATTTATGTGGCCTATGACAGCGCGGATGTGTGGGTACATCCGGAACTGTTCCAGCTGGACGAAGCACAGGTGCCGACTGCCGTGGCCGGATGTCCGCCGGATGTCTTTTCTCCTACCGGCCAGCTGTGGGGCAATCCGCTGTATGACTGGGAATATCACAAAAAGACCGGTTACGCCTGGTGGATTCACCGCCTTGCTTCTGCAACAGAATTGTATGACACCGTGCGGATTGACCACTTTCGCGGATTTGAAAGCTACTACACCGTACCCTATGGCCGCCCCACTGCCGAAAACGGCAAATGGTGCAAGGGACCGGGCATTTCCCTTTTCAAAGCCGCTAAAAAAGAACTGGGCGAAATCTCCATTATTGCAGAAGATCTGGGTTTTGTCACACCGGAGGTGCGGCAGCTGCTGGATGACTGCGGCTATCCGGGGATGAAGGTGCTCCAGTTTGCATTTGATGCCGGGGCAAAAAATGAGTTCCTGCCGCAGAATTTCAAGACGCCGAACTGTGTGGCATATACCGGTACGCATGATAATATGACACTCCGGGGCTGGATTCATGCCTCTCCGGGAAAGACCATTTCTTTTGCCAAGCGGTATCTGCACTGCCGGAATACCGCTGACCTGCCGGCAGAGATTCTGCGGAGCACCTGGCAGAGCATTGCCGATCTGGCAGTGGCACAGATGCAGGACTTTTTGGATGCCGGCCCGGAAGGACGGATGAACACCCCTTCTACCACTGGAAACAACTGGCAGTATCGTACCTTGACCAGTGATTTCACGCCCCGTCTGGCAAAGCGGATTTATCGGATGAATGAACTGTATAACCGCCTGCCGGAACAGCCGGAAAAAAAGTCCCGGAAGCAGGAGAAAAAGGAAAGAAAACGGAACACAGCAGAACAGGAGGCATAAACAGCATGGAACATTGGGATGCAGCGCAGTATCTGAAATTCAAACAGCAGCGGACGCGGCCGGCCATTGATCTGGCGGCGCGGATTCCGCTGGAGCATCCGGAAAAGATTGCAGACATCGGGTGCGGCCCGGGCAACAGCACCGCGGTTTTAAAGCAGCGCTTTCCCGGTGCAAAAATTGTCGGCGCAGACTCTTCTGCGGACATGATTGCTGCGGCAGAGCAGGCACATCCGGAAATGCAGTTTATCCAGTGTGATGCGCAGACAGAACTGGAAAAGCTGGGGCAGGATTATGATGTTGTATTTTCCAACGCCTGCCTGCAATGGATTCCGGATCATCCGGTTATGATTCCGAAAATGCTGCAAATGCTGCGGCCGGGCGGTGTTCTGGCCGTACAGATTCCGGTGAATTATGAGGAACCCATTCATAAGATCATTTCCCGTCTGATACAGTCTCCCCAGTGGAAGAGCTATTTCCACCGCCCCCAAGCCATGTATCATCTGACACCGGCGACCTACTATGACCTGCTTTCAGAATCCGCTGCCGAATTCCACATGTGGCAGACCACGTATTTCCACCACATGCCGTCCCATGCGGCCATTCTGGAATGGTACCGGGGAACAGGACTGCGGCCCTATCTGGAGGTGCTGCCGCCGGAGAAACAGGATGCTTTTTCAGAGGCAGTGCTCCGGGAAGTACAGCGGGCATATCCACTACAAAAGGACGGCAGTTTGATCTTCCGGTTCCCGCGTCTGTTTTTCCTGGCGTTTGCCAAAGAGCAGTAACCGGCACAGCAGGAGGAGAAGAAAATGGAAGCAATCATTGCAACGGTAGTATTTGCAGTCCTGAGTGTGGTTTGCTTTTCTGTCAGTATGCTTATGCGCCGGGAAAAGTATGCGTCAATATTTGCAAAGGCCAATCCGGTTATGCCGGACGGCCGCCTGCGGTATGATCCCCAAAAGCGGCTGCGTTCCGGCAGTATATTGCTGCTGATTTATGGCATTGTTTTTCTGATAACGGCGGCAGCTGTGCTGCTGACAAAGGTGTGGATGGTTTTGCCAAATGCATGTTTAGTGGTTGTGCTTTATTTTCATGGAGCCTTCCTGATTCTGGGGATGATTTCCAGGATGGTGTACCTGGATACCAATGCGCAGCTGCATGTAGAAACGGAAAACGAGTCAGACTGACGCAGAATTATGGGATGAAAAGGGGCGAAATTACGGATGTTTTGTAAAAAATGCGGCGCGCAGCTGTCAGATCGGGCGGCATTCTGTCCCCGGTGCGGTACGCCGTGCAGAATGAAGCAGCAGCAGGTTGTGACAGCGCCGGCGGAGCGCTGGCCGATGGTGGACAAGGTAAAGCATTTGCCGTAAAACGAACGTATTTTCCCATTTGACCCCCAAAAAGAGGTGCTTCTTGATGAAACAATATCGCTGGGCAACGCTGGGATGCGGTGTGATTGCCCATGAACTGGCACAGGCAATGGCAGAGCGCGGCCAGATGCTGTATGCTGTGGCAAACCGTACCCCGGAAAAGGCAGCTGTCTTTGCGGCACAGTACGGGATTCCAAAGGTGTATGCACACCTGGAAGAAGTGTTTGCAGATCCGGAGGTGGATATCCTCTATATTTCCACGCCCCATAATACGCATATCTCGTTTCTGCGGCAGGCGCTTGCCGCCGGAAAGCACGTGCTCTGTGAAAAGTCGATTACGCTCAACAGCGCCGAACTGGAAGAGGCGCTGGCACTGGCGCAGGAGCATCACGTGGTACTGGCAGAGGCCATGACGATTTATCATATGCCCCTGTACCGGAAATTGCAGGCGGTCATACAGTCCGGCGCGCTGGGAAAGCTGCGGCTGGTGCAGATGAACTTCGGCAGCGATAAGGAATACGATATGACCAACCGCTTTTTCAACCGCAGTCTGGCCGGAGGCGCGCTGCTGGATATCGGCGTGTATGCGCTGTCCTTTGTGCGGTGGTTTTTCTCTTCTTCGCCCACTGAGGTGTTGTCCCAGGTGAAATTTGCTCCTACCGGTGTGGATGAAAGCGCAGGCATTCTCCTGAAAAATAAAGAGGAGGAAATGGCAACGGTACTGCTCTCTCTCCACGCAAAGCAGCCGAAACGGGGGACGATCTCCTTTGAAAAGGGATATGTAGAAATCTTTGATTACCCCCGGGGAGAAGAAGCCGTGATCACCTATAACCAGGACGGCCGGAAGGAAGTCCTCTCGGCCGGGAGCACTGCACAGGCGCTGCGGTATGAGGTAGAGGACATGGAACGCACCGTTTCCGGTGAAGGAGACGAAATGTACATGGCCTACACCCGGGATGTCATGGAACTGATGACGAAAATCCGCAGGGACTGGGGCATGCGCTATCCGGAAGAGGAAGTCTGAAGCTGTTCTGCCGCTGTGCGCCGATTTTTGCCGTCCTCTTGCCAATCCTGCCGAAATATGCTATAATGAGATCAGAAGTGATTCCGTCAACGGATTCCAAAAGAAAGAGGTACAAAAAAGATGCGTAATACCACAAGTTATGAAAGTCCGTTCTGCACCCGTTATGCCAGCGAAGAAATGCAGCATGTTTTCTCCGCCGACAAGAAGTTTTCCACCTGGCGCCGCCTGTGGGTGGCACTGGCACGGGCAGAAATGGAACTGGGTCTGCCGGTAACACAGGAGCAGGTAGACGAACTGGAAGCCAACATCAACAACATTGACTATGATGTGGCAGAGGCAGAGGAAAAGCGCCGCCGTCACGATGTCATGTCCCACGTGTACGCCTATGGCCAGGTCTGCCCGAAGGCTGCCGGCATCATTCACCTGGGTGCGACTTCCTGCTATGTCGGCGACAACACCGATATCATCATTATGCGGGACGCTCTGGAAATCGTTCGCCGGAAGATGATCAACGTTCTGGCAAACCTGTCCCGTTTTGCATTGGAATACAAGGCACTGCCGGCGCTGGCATATACCCACCTCCAGCCGGCACAGCTGACCACAGTGGGCAAGCGCGCAACACTGTGGATGAACGAACTGCTCATGGACTTCAACGAACTGGAATACCGGATTGCAAACCTGAAGCTGCTTGGCTCCAAGGGCACCACTGGTACACAGGCTTCCTTTATGGAACTGTTTGAAGGGGATACCGCAAAGGTAAAGGAACTGGAAGCAAAGATCGCAAAGGAAATGGGCTTTGACGGTGTGGTTCCGGTTTCCGGCCAGACCTATTCCAGAAAGATTGACTCTCAGATTCTGGCAACTCTCAGCGGCATTGCGCAGTCCTGTAGTAAGTTCTCCAACGATATGCGTCTGCTCCAGAGCTTTAAGGAAATGGAAGAGCCGTTTGAAAAGACACAGATCGGTTCTTCTGCAATGGCATATAAGCGGAACCCCATGCGCTGTGAGCGGATTACCTCTCTGTCCCGTTATGTCATGATCGACAGCCTGAACCCGGCCTTTACCGCAGGTACCCAGTGGTTTGAACGGACTCTGGATGACTCAGCAAACAAGCGCGTTTCTGTACCGGAAGCATTCCTGGCAGTAGATGCCATCCTGAACATTATGCTGAATGTAACAGACGGCCTGGTTGTATACCCGAAGATGATCCGGCAGCGGATTATGCGGGAACTGCCCTTTATGGCAACGGAAAATATCATGATGGATGCTGTAAAGAAGGGCGGAAACCGGCAGGCACTGCACGAAAAGATCCGGGAATACTCCATGGTTGCCGGCAAGCACGTGAAGGAAGAGGGTCTGGAAAACGATCTGTGCGATATGATTCTGGCAGATCCGATGTTCATGATTACCAAGGAAGAGCTGGACAAGATTCTCCAGCCGGAAAACTTTACCGGCCGCAGCGAACAGCAGACCGAAGAGTTTGTAGCAGAGTGCATTCAGCCGATTCTGGACGCAAACAAGGACATTCTGGGCGAGCACTTCGAGATGAAGAACTAAGAACCTGTCTTCACAAGCGTATACAAGTGTCTTTTCGGCAAATTTTGCTGCATACTGCGTGAAAAACACTTGCCGGGCGACAGCCCGCCTGCGTATTTTTGCCTTGTCTGCAACAAAATTATGCTCGAAAATCCACACATATTTCTTGTGAAGACAGGTTCTAAGACAACTTCTCATATAAAAATGTAAAAAACAGCTCTCAGCGGAACTGGAACCGCCGAGGGCTGTTTCTCTTTGCAGAAAGTATTTTTACGCCGTGCCGTTCAAGAATCCCTGCACCGCAATGGCGTAGTCCATGATGACCTTGCCCTCCTGTGTGCCAGATGCTTCTGCCTGGCTGATGCTGCTCTCATTCTGCACCGTGCTGTTTCCGGTGTTTGTGCCGGCAGAACAGCCGGACAGGACTGCAATGCTAAGCACTGCAGCAGTGAGAAAATAATCCAACTTTTTCATAATACTCCCTCCTTGAAAGGCCTGATTTGGCTCTTTAGAATGTAATTTCTTCTGATGCAATTATAGCACATGAAAAAATAAATATCAACTATTTTGAAAATATTTGTGCAATTTTATATTTGCTTGACAAATTGCCGGAAAAGGTGTACCTTAAAGGCATCTAAGATATAGTAGGAGGAATTAACATGTCTATTTTGATTCGTCCGGCATCTCCGGCAGATGCACAGGCACTGCTTGCCATTTATACACCCTATGTGGTGCAAACCGCCATTACATTCGAGTATGATGTCCCCACACCGGCGGAATTTACAGCGCGCATTGCGGCAACTCTGGAAAAGTATCCCTATTTGGTGGCGGAGCAGGACGGCGTGCCGGTGGGGTATGCCTACGCCGGCGCATTTCACGAACGGGCGGCCTATGACTGGTCAGTGGAGACCTCGATTTATGTGGAACAGCACCAGAAGCGAAAGGGAATCGGCCGGCTGCTTCACAATGCCCTGGAGCAGGAATTGCAGCGGCGGCATTTTCTCAACATGAATGCCTGTATTGCCTGCCCGGTGGAAGAACCCGACCCGTACCTCACCAGGGACAGCATCCGGTTTCATGAAGCGCTGGGATACCGCATGGTAGGAAAATTCCACCAGTGCGGCTATAAATTCGGGCGGTGGTACCATATGGTGTGGATGGAAAAGCAAATCGGCAGTCATGACGGCGCGCCGCTGCCCATTCTTCGGCAGTGATTCCGGGGAAAAAATTTCTGCTGCCTATTGACTAATCTGTGGTTTTCGGGTATCATAAGAGGTAGGAAATTTTTTGCAGTCTCCTCTGCAATGGAATACGGAGGACATACAGATTATGAAGAAGCGAGGACGGCTCATGGCAATTTTATTGAGCGGCGCACTGTTTTGCGGAATCGGAACCGGCTGCACGGGCAGCAATACCACAGAATCCGCAAAGGCAGACTATATCTGGAGCAATGTTGCCATTGGCGGCGGTGGTTATGTAACCGGCATGGAGTACAACCCCAAGGAAGAGGGACTGGTCTATGCCCGTACCGATATCGGCGGCCTGTACCGGCGCAAAAAGGACACGGACTGGGTGCCGCTGACAGATTTTCTTGGTTCTGATGACTGGGGCTATATCGGCATAGAAAGTGTTGCCACAGATCCGGTGGAACCCAACCGGGTTTACTTTGCCGGCGGTACTTACATGAACAATCCGGCGGCGCTGTTTGCATCGGATGATTACGGCGACACCTGGACACGCTATGACGTGCCGTTCCACTGCGGCGGCAACCAGTCCGGCCGGGGCTGCGGCGAGCGGATGCGTGTCAACCCCAACAGCAATAAGGAAGTCTGGTTCGGCAGCCGTGACAGCGGCCTGTGCATTTACAAGAGCGCGGATGGCGGCGAAAACGGCTACGGCATCTACCGCTCTGAGGACAAGGGAAAGAGCTGGCTTCGGATCAATGATGAGCAGCATCTGTTCGGCAACTTAAACCCCAAGTATATTACCGGGGACAGCAATGTTTATGGCAGAGTGTATTTCTGCACAGACGGACGTGGAATTGTTATGGGTGATGTAGCATAGTGAGAAAAAAATCATTTGGAAAAATGCTGTGGCACTGGCTGCTGACGCTGCTGGTGCTGGCAGGACTGGTGACTGCGTGTATCTGGTGCCCCCGGCTGCTGCACATTTACCGTACCAGCACCGGACGGCAGGAACCGGATGTGCCAAGCGAGACAGAATATCCGGTTCGGGGCGTAGACCTGTCCTATTATCAGGGAAACATTGACTGGGATTTGCTGGCGCAGCAGGGTGTAAGCTTCTGCTTTATCAAGGCCACAGAGGGGGTAGACCACAATGACAGCCAGTTTGCGCAGAACTGGGAAACTGCCAAGTCTGCCAAGGTGTATGTGGGTGCCTATCACTTTTTCCGGTTCGAAAACAGCGGAAAAGAGCAGGCGGAAAACTTTATCCAGACCGTTCCTGTGACGGAAAATACCCTGCCGCCGGTGATCGATGTGGAATTCTATGAGTCCCTGGGCGGAAGTACGCCGGATACCGCAAAGGCAAAGCAGAATCTCCAGGAAATGCTGGATCTGCTGGAGGCGCACTATGGCGTAAAGCCCATTCTCTATGCGGCACCCAACACATACCGCACCTATGTGAGCAGCTTTCAGAAGGACTATCCCATCTGGATCAGCAATTATTATTATAAGCCCTATTTTGACTGGACCTTCTGGCAGTATACCGATTCCGGCGAATTGTCCGGCTATGACGGCTATCAGACCCATATTGATCTGAATGTATACGCCGGGAGCATGGAATCGTTTCGGGAACAGTTTGGGCTGAAGGCGTTTTCCTGAGCCTTCTGGAAACGCTTTTGGGGAAAGGAACAGAAAGATATGACAGAACCAATTTTTTTGCAGGGAATCTGCAAGGATTATCTCTGGGGCGGCAACCGGCTCCGGGAAGAATATGGAAAGCAGAGTGATGCTGACAAAATCGCGGAGAGCTGGGAGCTGGCCTGCCATAAGGACGGCAGCAGCATCTTAAAGAGCGGCCCGGATGCCGGAAAGACGCTGCGGGAATATCTGGATGCCCACGGCCCGGCGTTTCTGGGGACAAACTGTGCCGGCTGTACCACCGTGCCGGTTTTGATTAAGCTCATTGATGCCAAGCAGGATCTCTCCATCCAGGTGCACCCGGATGATGCCTATGCCATGCGCACAGAGGGCGAGCCGGGAAAAACGGAGATGTGGTACATTGTCGATGCTGCACCGGGTGCGGCGCTGTATTACGGCCTGAACCGCACCGTCACCAAGGAAGAATTCGCACAGCGGATTGAGGCGCAGACACTACCGGAAATCCTCAATCGGGTGGAGGTAAAGCCGGGGGAACTGTACTTTATTCCGTCCGGTACGCTCCACGCCATTGGCGCCGGCATTTTGCTGGCGGAGATTCAGCAGAATTCCAACACCACCTATCGGGTGTATGACTACGGCAGACGGGGCGCAGACGGAAAGCTGCGGCCGCTGCATATTGAAAAGGCGCTGGATGTGACAAATCTGAGCCCCGTTCCGCCGACAACCCAGTATCCGGCGGTGCAGGTGCCCGGCGGCAGTGTGCGAAAGCTGGAGTCCTGCCGGTACTTTGCTTCGGATGTGGTAACGGTGTCGGAAGAGGTGCACTTTACAGCAGAGCCGGACTCGTTCCATCATCTGCTGGTGCTGGAAGGCGAGGGCACACTGGAAACCCCGTCCGGCAGCGCTCCCCTGAAAAAAGGGGACAGCGTGCTGCTCCCGGCAGGACTGGGACGGTACAGCGTCAGGGGCAGCGGCTGCCGGTATGTGCTGACCTATGCGGCACAGCCTCTGTCAGAACAGCAGTAAAACAGGAATCCAATTCCATGCAAATGGAGTTGAAATAACAGGAGGAAATGAAATGAAGTACTATATTGGAATCGATCTGGGCGGCACAAATATTGTTGCCGGCGTTGTCAACGAGAATTATGAGATTCTGGAAAAGGCAAGCGTAAAGACCAATCTGCCCCGCCCGTCAGAAGAAATTGCCGCAGATATGGCAAAGGTGACAAAGGAGGCCGTAGAAAAGGCCGGCCTTACCATGGAGGATATCCAGTGGATTGGCGTAGGCACACCGGGCGTTGCAAACAGCGCTACCGGAATCATCGAATATTCCAACAACCTGGGCTTTAAAAACACCCCTATGGTGCAGTATCTGGAAGCTGCCCTGGGCAAGCCTACCTTTATTGAAAATGATGCCAACGCTGCCGCTTACGGCGAATATGTAGCCGGCGCAGCAAAGGGCGCTAAGAATGCAGTCTGCATCACCCTGGGAACAGGCGTAGGTGCCGGTATTGTCATTGACGGCAAAATCTACAGCGGCTCCAACTTCGGCGGCGCAGAAGTCGGTCATACGGTTATTTCTGTGGACGGCCCTCAGTGTACCTGCGGCAGAAAGGGCTGCTTTGAGGTATACTCTTCCGCAACTGGTCTGGTGCGCATGACAAAGGAAGCACTGGCAGCACATCCGGAGAGCGCCATGAAGGACGAGGAACGCATTTCCGCCCGGACAGCCTTCAATTACATGCGTGCCGGTGACGCAACTGCAAAGCAGGTAGTAGATGACTACATCAAGTACCTGGCAGCTGGCATCACCAATACCATCAACATCTTCCAGCCGGATATTCTGTGCATCGGCGGCGGTGTCTGCAACGAGGGCGATCCGCTTCTGGTTCCGATGAAGGAAATTGTAAAGCGGGAGGTTTACACCCGGGATTCTGCCAAGAATACAGAAATCGTGATTGCAAAGCTGGGAAATGATGCCGGTATTATCGGTGCTGCATTCCTGGGCAACGCACACGAATAAGTCAGGGCTACAGGCGGCAGCCTGAACCCCCGATCCCATGATAGAAAAGTCCTGCGGCGCCGGATGTGCTTCGCAGGGCTTTTTTTCTGTGAAAATGTGCAGCCGGATATGCCGAAACATGCCTAAGGCAATACCGCACAAAGAGCGTCTGGCGGCTTTGCACGCCATCTGCTTGCAAATTTCCCGTCATATTTCACAAAAATGCTCGTGAATACATCAAGTATTCACTCCGCTTTTTGTTTCATCTGACGAAAAATTTGACGACGCATCTGCCGCACAATCTTTGTGCGGTATTGCCCCAAACATCCTGTACAATTTCCGAAAACATGATTTGTGCATTTTGACGTTTTACACTAAAAATCATAGGATGATTGGGCAAAATCTCTTGACAGCTTGCACAGGAGATGGTAGAATAGTGGTAATATTGATATGAAGGAGTTCGATACCCATGAAGTTTATGAAGAAGCTGCTGAGCACAGTGACAGCTGCGGCAATCGGTGCGTCTATGACCACTGCATTGTCTGCCGGCATCCCTGTGGCAAATGCGGCAGGCATGACCGCGGTTGAGCAGGTCGAAGATATGGGCCTGGGCTGGAACCTGGGTAATGCGCTGGACAGCACCAATACCTGGACCAGCAATCCTTCCCCGACAGACATTGAAACTGCCTGGGGCAATGTTGTCACAACCGAAAGCATGATCAAGGAAGTCAAGAAGGCCGGCTTCAATACCGTTCGTATTCCTGTCACCTGGTGGGATATGACTGGTGCTTCCGGCACGGCAAATATGGCATCCTTTGACGGCACGGTCGGAGACGCATATCTGGCAAGAGTCAAGGAAGTAGTAGACTACTGCGTAGACAATGGCATGTATGCCGTAATCAACACCCACCACGATGAAGACTGGGAAAAGGATACCTCCAAGATCGGTACCTTTGAAAAGCTGTGGGGACAGATTGCAACCTACTTCAAGGACTATGACGAGCATCTGGTATTTGAGGGCATGAACGAAGTCAACTTCTCTACCAGTGATGCCATGACCTATAACCAGGCGTTTGTAGACACCGTTCGTGCAACCGGCGGCAACAATACAGACCGTCTGCTGATCTGCACGGCTGACAGCAACAATACTTCCAAGGCACTGTCCGGCAATTTCTCTATGCCGACAGACCCGTCCAACAAGCTGGCTGTATCGGTACACTACTATGAACCGCCCACATTCTGCGTAGCGGATGCAAATGCTTCCTGGGGTCACCGGGAAACCTGGGGCACCGCACAGGATTACAGCAAGCTGGAAAACGATTTCAATGACCTGAAGGCAAAGTTCACCGACAAGGGCGTTGGCGTATTCATCGGCGAATATGGTGTCTGCAATGCTGACAAGTACGGCGTAAACACCACTGCTTACAACAAGGATCAGGAATCCATCGAAAAGTTCCTGAAGGCTGTAGCTTCTACGGCTTATGATATGAACGGCTTCTGCCCGGTTGTATGGGATGACTCCAACTCCGGTACCATCTGTCTGTTTAACCGGAAGGCCCTGAGCTGGTTTGATGACAATGTAAAGCAGATTTATTCTGATATCGTAAACGGCGGCTCTTCCGACCCGGGAAAGAAAAAGACAGACCGTGTTACATTCCAGGGCAGTGATATTACAGAACTGGATGACAAGGGAAAGCCGTTCCTGAATGTGGATCTGAAGCCCTATAAGGATCTGAACGTAAATCTTTCTTCCGTTATTGTAGATTACACCATGACTTCTGCCAAGAAGTCCTCACAGTGCAGCGGAAACATTAACATGAGCTTCAATGTCAATGACGCTGCCGGCAAGCGCAACTGGGTTTATTTCGATAACTCCATCGGGCCGAATGATACGGCTTCCACCTTTGAATTCCCCATCGGCCAGGGCGATTATCCTTTTGCAAGAGATGATGACGGCAATATCACAGAAACCATTTCTGCAACACTGGATATGGATTATCTGAAAATTCAGAACTGGTGGACCTGGTCTGCGGCTTCCGGTGATACCGTAACCGTAGATCTGAACAGCGTAACCCTGATCTTCGACAAGGAATTCTATGTGGATGATCCGGTAACTCCGGGCACCACAACAGAGGAACCGGTTGTTACTACCACCACCACAGAACCGGTTGTAACCACCACCACAACTACAACTGAACCTGTAACAGAACCGGCTCCTGCCACTACTACCACTACCACCACAACAGAAACCGCTACCACAACTTCTACCACAACGACAACCACCACAACCACTACCACACAGACTGAGCCGGTAACCACCACAACAACAACAACTACTACTACAACCGCACCTGTAACAGAGCCGGCAACTACCACTACCACAGCAACCACGACAACAACTGCTACCACAACAACAACTACGACAACTACCACAACCACAACTGTAACCATAAATGACGCAGAGATTCTGTTCGGTGATATCAACCTGGATGGAAAGGTAGATCTGATTGACGGCGTACTGCTGCAAAAGCTGGTTGCGGATCAGATGCAGGGAAATGCACAGCAGCTGAAAAACGCAGATACCAATTACGATCAGGCCGTAGACGGCAATGACGCACTGGTTCTGCTGCGCTTCCTGACACACCTGATTGACACCCTGCCGGAAAAGGCATAACCTGCTGAAATCCGGGTGACAACTCTTACAAAATCATTTTAAAATTGTATCAAAATGCCGGGCTGAAACCAATGTCAGTCCGGCATTTTCTGTTTTTGTGCGAAAAACCATTTTTTCGGGGATAAAGTTTGTAGGAAACGCTAAATCTGAAGTGCTGCAACGGTTTTTCGGTGATTTTTTTGCCTTTTATTTTGGAAAATTAACTGAATCCAGCGATTACTTGTCATTTTTCGGTGAACTGTTGTTTTCTTGTGAAAAACGCAAAAAACGGCTCAATTTCGGAAACAGAAATCGTGCGGAAATGTCATTGACTTTTTGAAGTGGCTGAATTATAATAAGAATGAAGCAGACAGGGCGTAGCTACAGGGAAAAGGCTGATCTTGAAAAATGTCGTTTTTTCGTGCAATAACCGTTCTGCTCAGAGTTAGTGCCGCCGTTAGCGGCATAAGGAAAAGGTGGTGGATGCAATGGGTGAAGAACTACAGGAATCGCTGCAAAACCGAATCCTCTGGACCAGTCCGTTTGATGTGCCGCTTCTGGGACCGATTCATATTAGTGAATCGGTTGTCATGACGTGGTTTCTGATGGCGATTATTATGGTGCTGGTGCTGGTTTTAACACGAAACCTGAAGCTGGTTCCCGAAAAACGTCAGGCATTTCTGGAGATGGCTGTCACATGGCTCACGAACTTCTTTGTGGGCAATATGGGAAAAGCCGGAAAACGCTATGTGCCGTATTTGAGCACAGTCATCATCTACCTGGGACTTGCCAATATGATCGGTATGTTCGGCTTTGGCATGAAGCCGCCCACAAAGGATATCAATGTCACAGTGGCGCTGGCCGTAATGAGCATTGTCCTGATTGAAGTGGCAACCTTCCGGGCACAGGGCGGCATCAAGGGCTTCTTGAAATCCTTTACGAAGCCAATGGCGCTGCTGACGCCGCTGAATGTGATGGAGCTTGCCATCCGGCCGCTGTCGCTTTGCATGCGACTGTTTGGTAATGTCCTGGGTGCATTCGTTGTCATGAAGCTGATTGAACATGTCTGCGGCCTGATTGTGCCGATGGTGTTCAGCATGTACTTTGATGTCTTTGACGGACTGATTCAGGCGTATGTATTTGTATTCCTGACCTCGCTGTTTATGGCAGAAGGCATGGAAGTCGAGGAGGAAAAGAAGCCGGAGTTACAGCAGGTATAGCCCGCTTGAAAAATCCGGCATCTACAGAAAGGAGCGTTCCGCTATGATCGGAGCAGGTATTGCAGTATTGACAGGTATCGGTGCAGGTTTTGGTATCGGTATCGCAACATCCAAGGCAGCAGAAGCCATCGCAAGACAGCCGGAAGCAGCCGGCGCAATTAACAAGGCACTGCTGCTGGGCTGTGCTCTGGCAGAAGCAACCGCTATTTACGGCTTCGTTGTTGCACTGCTGATGGTAATTATGAAGTAAGACCAATTTTTTCAGAACCTGTTTTCATAAGACACGTGTATACGCTTGTGAAAACAGGTTCTCAGAGAGCAGGCCTTGCATCGCCGCATGTGCAAAGGATGCCGGGGCATGACTCTTAAAATCTGAGAGAAAGGAGCACGGCTTTTTAAAGAAAGCTGTGAGAGCGGATATGTTAGAATTTGATGTTTGGACCATAGTGTTTTCCGTAATCAATATTCTCGTGCTGTTTTTCTTTCTGAAAAAATTCCTGTTTGGCAGAGTGAACGCAATGCTGGAAAAGCGCGCTGCTGCGGTACAGTCTGATATGGATCAGGCAAAGCAGAGCGTGAAGGAAGCAGACCAGCTCAAGAGCGACTATGAAGCAACACTTCGGGACGCAAAGCAGGAGGCAAAGCAGATTGTCGCCACTGCGGAGCAGCATGCAAAAGAGCAGGGGAATGAAATCACTGCACAGGCGCAGGCACAGGCAGAATCCATCATGCAGGAAGCACAGAAGGAGATCGAGCGGCAGCGTCAGGATACGCTGAACGGCGTACAGAGCGAAATCGCCAGCCTGGCTCTGGCTGCTGCATCCAAGCTGGTGGAAAAGCAGGTGGACGACGACACAAACCGGGAACTGGTCAATGCGTTCCTTTCTGAGGAAGGGGTAGGAAAAGAATGAATCAGGCAGAAACATCCTATGCCACAGTGCTGCTGAACATGCCCCATGTTACAGAGGCTGTGCCGGATGCGGAAACCGCCTTTCAGACCTGCCCACAGCTGGTGGATGCACTGAGCAATCCTACAATCCCGGAGGCAGAAAAGTTCACAGTCATTGACCGGATTTTTCCGGAGAGTCTGCGGACGTTTTTGAAGGTGGTCTGCCGGAACGGCCAGATTCGCAGCATTTTGGATATTTTTTCAGAATATCATGCATTAGAGCGGCGGCAGAGAGATTGTGCTCATGCCGTGCTGGAATATGTGACACCGCTGACAGAAGCGCAGCTGGCAGCTATGAAAAAAATGATCTGCGCAAAAACCGGAAAGCCGCAGGTTCAGCTGGATCAGAAGCAGAACCCGGCTTTGCTGGGAGGCTTTATTTTGCACATCGGGGACGAAACGTATGACAGAAGCATGCGGACAACCGTCCGGAATTTGCAGAAGAGCCTGATACGGAGGTGAGGGTAAGACATGAGTACCATGAATGCAAGTGAGATTATATCCGTTTTAAAAAGCGAGATTGAAGACTTTGATAAAAAGTCGGGCGTGCAGGAAACCGGTACCGTTGTCCGTGTCGGTGACGGTATCGCCACAGTATTCGGCATGCAGCACGCCATGTACGGCGAACTGGTAGAGTTTGAGACTGGTGTCCGCGGCATTGTACAAAATCTGGAGACAAAGACCATTGGTGTTGTTTTGCTCGGCAGTGATTACGGCATTACAGAGGGCACCACGGTAGTAAGAACCGGAAAGCGGGCCGGCATCGGCGTTTCCAATCAGATGATCGGCCGCGTAGTCGGTGCACTGGGAAATCCCATTGACGGCGGCGACCCTATTACTGCAGAGGACTACTTTGCCATTGAGCATGAAGCACCGGGCGTGGCTGCCCGTAAGTCGGTTAATGTGCCGCTTCAGACCGGTATTTTGTCTATTGACGCAATGTTCCCGATTGGACGCGGCCAGCGTGAATTGATCATCGGCGACCGCCAGACCGGTAAGACATCCATTGCTGTAGATACCATTATTAACCAAAAAGGACAGGATGTCATTTGTATTTATGTGGCCATCGGTCAGAAGTCGTCTACGGTTGCACAGATCGTTTCGACACTGAAAAAGAATGGCGCAATGGATTATTCCATTGTTATGGCTGCGTCTGCCAGTGAACCGGCTCCGGTACAGTATATCGCACCTTATGCCGGCACTGCAATTGCAGAATATTTCATGAGCCAGGGAAAAGACGTTCTGATTGTCTATGATGATCTGTCCAAGCACGCGGTGGCATACCGCGCAATGTCCCTGTTGCTCCACCGTCCGCCTGGGCGTGAAGCGTATCCTGGTGACGTATTCTATCTGCACTCCCGTCTGCTGGAGCGCTCCTGCCGTCTGGACGATGCACACGGCGGCGGTTCTATTACCGCCCTGCCGATCATTGAAACCCAGGCCGGCGATATCTCCGCATACATTCCGACCAATGTTATCTCCATTACCGATGGTCAGATCTTCCTGGAATCTGAGCTGTTCAACTCCGGTATGCGCCCGGCCGTCAATGTCGGCCTGTCCGTATCCCGTGTAGGCGGTGCGGCACAGACCAAGGCAATGAAAAAGGTTGCCGGTCAGATGCGTGTGGATCTGGCACAGTTCCGGGAAATGGAAGTCTTTACCCAGTTCAGTTCTGATCTGGATCCGGCCACACAGGCAATGCTGGACCATGGCCATGTGCTCATGGAACTGCTGAAGCAGCCGCTGTATCATCCGCTGGCAATGTGGAAAGAGGTTGTGGTTCTGGCAGCTGCATCCAACGGCCTGCTGGACGATATCGATCTGTCGGCACTGCGTTCCTTCCGGGAAGGCCTGTCTGCCTATGTCAAGCAGAACGGCAGCGCAGTAATGGCAGAATTGCAGGAAAAGGGTACCCTCTCCGAAGAAAACATGAAGCAGCTGCTGGAGCTGATTAAAACCTATAAGAAGCAGGTGAACTGATTATGGGCAATATGCGTGAAATCCGGGATCGGATTAAAAGCATCAATGATATCATGAAAATCACCAACGCCATGTATCTGATCTCTTCTTCCAAGCTGAAAAAGGCGAAGAAGGATCTGGCAGCAACACAGCCCTATTTCAACAAGCTGGTTTATGCAATGCGAAGCATTCTGTCCCGTGCGCCGGATGACATCAACATGCGTTATTTTGACCGCCGGGAAGAGATCAAGCCGGAAGACCGCAAGGTTGGCTATATCGTCATCACTGCGGACAAGGGCATGTGCGGTTCCTATAACCACAATGTCATTAAGCTGACGGAAGAAAAGATGGCAGCCAGCAAGCACAGCAGCCTTTTTGTTATGGGACAAGTGGGCAGACTGTATTTCCAGCGCCGCTCTCATGCCGGAAAGCTGGATGTGGATGCAAAGTTCATTTTTACCACCCAGAATCCTACCTTGTATCGTGCCCGCCAGATTGCAGAACAGATGCTGAAGCTTTTTGAAGAAGAAAAACTGGACGATATCTACATGATTTATACCGATATGGTTTCTTCCATGGCGTTTGAACCGAAGATTCTACAGCTATTGCCCCTGGATGCAGAGCACTTTGTGCAGGAAAAGGGCGAAATTACACGTCACCACGAGGCGCAGTTTGTGCCGACACCAAACGTTGTAATGGAGCACCTGACACCGAATTTCATGAAGGGTATGATCTACGGCGCAATGGTAGAATCGTTTTGCAGTGAGCAGCAGGCCAGAATGTCCGCCATGGACTCTGCGACCACCAGTGCAAAGGATATGCTGCAAACCTTGTCTTTGCAGTATAACCGCGCCCGTCAGGCCGCTATCACACAGGAAATCACAGAGGTTGTGGGCGGCGCCAGCGGCTCTGCCCTGTAAGACAGCGGCTTGCGATTGGATGCAAATTGTGCCGGAACGGGGCACGGCTTCGGCTCCGGCAGGAATATCATGTACGTAAAGTCGGCGGCGTTCTGCCGTCCGCCGTCGGAAAGGAATGATGATATGGAAAAGGGAAAAATCGTACAGGTCATCGGGCCGGTTATCGATGTAGAATTCCCGGGAAAACTCCCTATGATAAAGGATGCACTTACCGTAGAAAACGGCGGAAAGACCTGTGTTATGGAAGTTGCCCAGCACATGGGAAACGGCGTTGTCCGTTGTATCTGCCTGTCTTCTACCGAAGGCTTCGCAAAGGATATGGAAGTAACGGCAACCGGTTCCTGCATTAAGGTACCGGTTGGTACGGCTACCCTGGGCAGAATGTTCAATGTACTGGGAAAGCCGATTGATGAGGCCGGTGAGGTCAAGACAGACGAGTACTGGCCGATTCACCGTCCGGCACCTTCCTTCCGGGATCAAAGCCCGGTGGTTGAAATTCTGGAAACCGGAATTAAGGTTATCGACCTGCTGGCACCGTATGCAAAGGGTGGTAAGGTCGGCCTGTTCGGCGGCGCCGGCGTTGGTAAGACCGTCCTGATTCAGGAACTGATTCACAACGTTGCCACAGAGCACGGCGGCTACTCCATCTTTACTGGTGTCGGAGAGCGTTCCCGTGAAGGTAACGACCTGTGGAACGAAATGAAGGAATCCGGCGTTATTGAAAAAACTGCGCTGGTATTTGGCCAGATGAATGAACCGCCTGGGTCTCGTATGCGCGTGGCACAGACTGGTCTGACCATGGCAGAATACTTCCGGGACGAAAAGCACCAGGACGTGCTGCTGTTCATCGACAACATTTTCCGTTATGTACAGGCAGGCTCGGAGGTTTCCGCGCTGCTGGGACGTATGCCGTCTGCCGTAGGCTATCAGCCCACACTGGCAAACGAAGTGGGCGAGCTTCAGGAGCGAATCACTTCAACCAGAAATGGTTCTATCACATCTGTACAGGCCGTTTATGTGCCGGCAGATGACCTGACAGACCCGGCTCCGGCAACAACATTTGCCCACCTGGATGCCACTACCGTTTTGTCCCGTAAGATTGTAGAACAGGGTATTTATCCGGCTGTGGATCCGTTGGAATCCACCTCCCGTATTCTGGAGCCGGATGTAGTCGGCGAGGAGCACTACCGCGTTGCACGTAAGGTGCAGGAGCTGCTCCAGCGGTATAAGGAACTCCAGGATATCATCGCAATTCTGGGTATGGAAGAACTGGACGAGGATGACAAGCTGGCCGTATTCCGTGCCCGTAAGCTGCAAAAGTTCCTGTCTCAGCCGTTCCATGTTGCAGAAGTCTTTACCGGCCTGCCGGGTAAATATGTACCGCTGAAGGAAACCATCCGCGGCTTTAAGATGATTGTAGACGGTGAAATGGACGATTATCCGGAAAACGCCTTCTTTAATGTGGGCACAATTGATGAGGCAATCGCAAAAGCGCAGACCATGAAGGAAGCGTGAGGGATGCACTATGGAAAAGACATTTCAGCTGGAAATTCTGGCCTCTGACCGCCCGTTCTATGTAGGGCCTGCGGAGCATCTGGTGTTTCCTACCGTAGATGGTCTGGTGGGCATTCTGCCGGGACATGAGTCCATGGTAACGATTGTCAGCCCGGGCGAACTGAAATATCAGGTAGATGGCGTGTGGCGTTATGCTGCCATCAGTGAAGGATTTGCAGAAATCCGCCGGGACTATGTTCTGGTATTGGGCGATGCCATTGAGCTGCCGGAAGAAATTGACGCAAAGCGTGCCGCAGAAGCCGCAGAGCGTGCAAAGGAGCGCTTGCTCCACAAACAGAGCATTATGCAGTATTATCACAGCCAGGCTGCACTGAATCGTGCCATGAACCGTCTGAAGGTTTCAAAGCGGCACAATCACGAAATATAAGCCACAGGCTGTACCAATGCAAAAAAGAGCACCGCATTCCGGAAAAAAACGGAGGCGCGGTGCTCTTTTTGGTTTTAAAGGCAAAGGGTAATTGCCGGGATCAGGTTGCGGAGAATATCATACCCCAGGACAAGCCCAATTGTGAGAAACAAGAGCAGGTTGCTTCGGGGCAGAATGTGCCGCGGCTTTCCCAGGGCAAAGCAAATCAGCTCGCCATAAAGACACAGCAAAGCGGCGCATAGGGTGACAATCATGGGATTGTATCCTATAGAGCGCAGCACATGTCCGTGCAGCAGCGCGAGTACCGCACGGGTATTTCCGCAGGCCGGGCAGAGATAGCCGGTGACACGGTAGAAAATACAGGTGGGAAAATACTCCCAGTGCGCCAGGGCTTCTATCCGGCGGCGCAAGAAAAACGCCGCCGGACACAGCGCGCCGATTCCAATGGAAAAGATCTGTGCCAGGCGACGTTTGTTAAAATGCATGGGTGCAGTCTATGCAGATGGCTTACAGTTCCATCTTGCCTTCCAGGTATGCAACCAGTTCATCAATCGGCATCCGTACCTGTTCCATGGTGTCACGGTCACGAACGGTGACGCAGTTGTCATTTTCCACGGTTTCAAAGTCCACGGTGATGCAGAACGGTGTACCGATTTCATCCTGACGGCGGTACCGCTTGCCAATAGAACCAGTTTCGTCAAAGTCTACCGGGAAGTGCTTTGCCAGAACCGCATAAACTTCCCGTGCCTTTTCGCTGAGCTTCTTGGACAGCGGCAGAACAGCAGCCTTATACGGTGCCAGTGCCGGGTGGAAATGCATTACCACACGGGTATCGTTCTTTTCTGCGTCTACGACTTCTTCGTCATAAGCTTCTGTTACGATGGACAGGAACAGACGCTCTACGCCCAGAGACGGCTCAATAACATACGGAATATACTTGGTGTTGGTTTCCGGATCAAAGTATTCCAGAGACTTGCCGCTGTGCTCCTGATGCTGTGTCAGGTCATAGTTGGTTCTGTCCGCAACGCCCCACAGTTCGCCCCAGCCGAAGCTGAACTTGTATTCAAAGTCTGTGGTTGCCTTGGAGTAGAAGCACAGTTCTTCCGGATCGTGGTCACGCAGCCGCAGGTTTTCTTCCTTCAGACCCAGTGTCAGCAGGAAGTTCTTGCAGTAGCTGCGCCAGTACTGGAACCATTTCAGGTCGGTATCCGGCTTGCAGAAGAACTCCAGCTCCATCTGTTCGAATTCCCGGACACGGAAAATAAAGTTGCCCGGTGTGATTTCATTCCGGAAGGACTTACCGATCTGTGCTACGCCGAAGGGGAGCTTCTTCCGGGTTGTCCGCTGAATGTTGGCAAAGTTGACAAAGATGCCCTGTGCCGTTTCCGGACGGAGGTACAGTTCAGACTTCGAATCCTCAGTAACACCCTGATAAGTCTTGAACATCAGGTTAAACTGCCGGATGTCGGTAAAATCTGTTTTGCCGCAGTTCGGACACGGAATCTGCTTTTCCCGGATGTAATCCATCATCTGCTGATTCGTCCAGCCGGCCGGATTGGTGCCGTCAAAGTCCTCAATCAGATTGTCTGCCCGGTGTCTGGTCTTGCAGGACTTGCAGTCCATGAGCGGGTCAGAGAAGCCGCCCAGATGGCCGGAAGCCACCCAGGTTTCCGGGTTCATGATAATGGAAGCGTCCAGACCTACGTTGTAGGGGGATTCCTGGACAAACTTTTTCCACCAGGCGCGCTTGATGTTGTTTTTCAGTTCAACACCCAGAGGGCCATAATCCCAGGAATTGGCCAGACCGCCGTAAATTTCAGAGCCAGGGTATACAAAGCCCCGGGATTTACAGAGGTCTACAATTTTATCCATGCTTTTTTCTTCATTGGTCAGCATTATGCATTCTCCCTTGTCGTAAATTAAATGCCGGAAATCGGCATCGTGATTCGCCTGGAAACGGATTTCTCCTGAAAAAGAAAACAGTTTCTGTCTATACGAATAGCCTCTTATATTGTAGCGGATAACCGACAAAATGTCAAGCCCCTTCATCACGCCTTCAACCAATACAAGGCCATATTTTAAGAGTGATGAATGCAGCCTCCCCTGAAAGGGGTGACTCCCCACGGGGTGGGAGATGTTCCGAAGGGACAGGAGGACCGCTCAGTACGAGGGGAACCGCCGTCAGGCGGTGGAAGGGTTTCCTACGTGAAATCTTTTTTGGAACGCCTTGGATTCATGCAGTTACGCCCATCATCAGTGCTAGGCTATAACAAAAAACACTTTCGTAACAGTCTGTCAAAAACCACGTGACCAATTTCCTGGAAAAATCTAGTTTCTGCCTTGCAATTCCGGCAGAATTATGGTATACTATAGGATGATAACGTGCTGGAGGTGAAGTAAATGGAGGAAGAAAAATTGGCACGGATCAACGAACTTGCGCGAAAATCCCGAACACCTGAAGGACTGACGCCGGCGGAAAAAGAGGAGCAGAACGCGCTGCGTCTGGAATATCGGCAGGCTGTGGTCGGCAATCTGAAAGGACAGCTGGATCGCACTGTTATCATCCGGCCGGACGGTTCTTCTTATCGTCCGGCAGAGGAAAAGAAAAAGGCGGCCGATAAGGAAAAGTCTTAAAGCGTCCCTTCGGCTGTGTTCCGGAGCCGGAACGCAGCCGGAAAGAGCGTGTTCAGCGGATGCATGCCGTCTGCCAGAAGCACCGGGAAATCCGGCGGACAGAATTCTGACAGTACCTGGAGACAGGCACCGCAGGGGAGACAGGGCACCGTTTCTGCTGCATCGCGGCTGGCACCGCCCACAATGGCAATTTCCTGAAAAGAACGGACACCGGCGGCAACTGCGCTGCAAACGGCACAGCGTTCCGCGCAGATGGTCATAGAGTAGGAGGCATTTTCCAGATTGCACCCGGAAAAACGGCGGCCGTCAGCGGCAACCAGAACCGCCCCGACCTGGAAATGGGAATAGGGTGCATAGGCATGCTCTCTGGCTTCCAGCGCCTGTTCCAGCAGTGCTTTTTGTGCTTGTGTCATCATGGAAGTAAGTCCTTTCCGGAGCGCATTGTCTCATTTGGAGAAAGATACGCTCCTGTCATATTTGTAGTTGCTTTGCAAAAAAAGCGAAGCCTGTGACAGACTCCGCTTTTTCTCCGGGATTTTTTGCCGGGTTTATTTCTGGATCATAGCCAGTGTATCACGGGCAATGAGCAGCTCTTCATTAGTGGGAATAACCCATACTTCTACCTTGGAATCCGGGGTGGAAATCTTCTTGAGTTCACCCTTGAAGTTGTTGACATCCTTGTCGATCTTGATGCCCAGGTATTCCATGTTTTCACAGACCTCTTCCCGGCAGTTCGGTGCATTTTCGCCGATGCCGCCGGTAAAGATAATCGCATCCAGGCCGTTCATGGCAGCTGCATAGGCACCAATATCCTTCTTGATATCGTATACCAGCATGTCCTTTGCCAGGATTGCGCGCTTGTCGCCGGCTTCTGCTGCTGCGGTGATGTCACGGAAGTCAGAGGACCTTCCGGAGATACCCAGCATACCGGACTTCTTATTCATATAAGTGTCCATTTCAGAAACACCAAAGCCGTGCTTTCCGGCAACATAAGTAACAGCGGACGGGTCAACCGCGCCGCAGCGTGTGCCCATGAGTACGCCGTCCAGCGGTGTGAAGCCCATGGTAGTATCCATAGACTTTCCGTCCTGTACTGCGGTGATGGAAGAACCATTGCCCAGGTGGCAGGAAACAACCTTCAGATCCTTCAGGTCTTTGCCCATTACTTCTGCCAGCTTTGCGGTAACGAACCGGTGAGAAGTACCGTGGAAGCCATACTTCCGCACGTGGTACTGCTCATAGTCCTCATACGGGAAGCCGTACATAAAGGCCTTCTGCGGAATGGTCTGGTGGAATGCAGTGTCGAATACAACGACCTGGGGTACATTCGGCATAACCTTCCGGCATGCCCACAGTGCCAGTGCATGGCCGTGGTTGTGTACCGGTGCCAGCTCCCGGAGTTCGTCGATCTTGTCGATGATTTCATCTGTAACCAGTGTGGTCTTGGTGAATACCTCGGCACCCTGTACGACCCGGTGGCCGACAGCAGAGATTTCATCCATGCTGGAAATGACAGCGCCTTCTCCGGTGGTGAGTGCCTTTACCAGACGCTCAAATGCTTCTGCGTGGGTGGGGAATGCACAGTCTTCTTCTACCTTTACGCCAGCGGCGGTCTTGTGGCTCAGATGACCATCGATGCCGATACGGTCGCAGTTGCCCTTTGCGATAACAGACTCATCCTTCATGTCGATGAGCTGGTACTTCAGGGAGGAGCTTCCGGCATTTACAACTAGAATAATCATAAGGGGTTTTTCTCCTTTTCTTTTTTACGGCTCTGCCGGGAACCGCAGTTCCGGCGGCGGATACCGTTTCATGATGTTTATGGACACAGCTTTTGCGTCCATCCATATATTATTATAAGCCTTTTTGCGGAAAATGCAAGAGGTTTGCAGAAATTCGGAGACGAATTCTGTAAATTTTACATTTCCCGCACATCTTTTTGGAGGATTTTATATGAAAATCAGTGGTATTATCTGCGAATACAATCCCCTGCACAATGGCCATCTGTATCATTTGAGCCAGGTGCGGGAAGGCGGCGCAGACGGCATTGTTGCCGTTATGAGCGGAAACTTTGTGCAGCGCGGCGATGCGGCAATTCTGGACAAATTTACCCGTGCCAGACTGGCAATCCAGGCAGGGGTAGACCTGGTGCTGGAGCTTCCGGTTCCGTATGCCCTGGCACCGGCAGAAAACTTTGCTATGGGCGGCGTGGCACTGCTCACGGCGCTGGGAAATGTGGACGAGATCTCCTTCGGCAGTGAATCCGGGGACATTCAGCTTCTGGCACAGGCTGCCGAGGCATGCAATATCTGCAAGACGGAATATGCCGATGTAATGGACGATTTTCTGCGCTCCGGCTATTCCTATCCGGAGGTACTGTCCCAGATGGTGAGCCAGCTGTATGATGAGGAAACCGCGGCAGTTCTGCGCCAGCCCAATAACACGCTGGCCATTGCCTATCTGAATGCTATGGAAGAGCTGGGCAGTCCGCTCCATCCGGTGACCATTCGCCGCCGGGGCGCCGGACACAACAGCCAGCAGCCCACGGAAAATACCGCCAGCGCCACCTATATCCGGCAGTTCTTTGCCGAGGGCGGTGACTGCCGCCGGATGATGCCGTCTTATTCCTGGCATGCACTCCGGGAAGCGGATGCAGAGGGACATATCGGCTCTATGGAATACTTAGAGCGTCTGATTCTGTACAAACTGCGCACCACTGATCCGGACGAAATGCACAACATTGCAGAAATCGGCCAGGGGCTGGAATACCGGCTCTATAAGGCAAAGCGTGCCGCATCCCTGTCGGAACTGCTCCGCACCATTCAGACAAAGCGCTATCCCATGGCACGGCTGCGCCGGATTTTGCTGCATCTGCTGCTGGACATCCGCACAGAAGATATGCAAAAGCTGCCGCCTTATGGCCGCGTTCTGGCATTTAATGATATGGGCCGCCAGATTCTCCGGGAATCCAAGAGCATGCGCACCATTCCGTTCTCTCACTCGCTGGCAGAGCTGGCAGAAACCAGCGCAGATGCCGGACGCTGTGCGGCACTGGAATCCCAGTCTACGGATATCTATCAGCTGTCCCGAAAGAAAATCGGCCAGGGCGAATCCGACTTCCGCCGCCACATCACACCGGTGCGCCGCCGGGCAACTGGCCGGGATGCCGAGCAGGAGGCGCAGGGATAATACATCATGAAGATAGATTCACCGCAAAAGCGCAGCTATCAGCAGAAAATCCGCCGGCGGAACCTGGTGCTGGCACTGCTGTTGTTGCTGCTCATTGCCGCAGTGGTTTTCTTTTTCTGCGGCGGAGACGAAAACGAGAAAAAGTCGAAAAAAAGTATTTCTGTAGGGGCATCTGCTACGGCCGCGGCAGTGACAGATGCTGCACAGGCAATTTTGACCACAACCACGGCTATGACGCTGCCGACTGAGCCAGAAGTGCTCTCCACAGACAGCTGTGAACTGGCCGTAACACCGGTGCTTCAGAATCCGGAGCTGCCCACCGGGTGTGAGATTACTGCGCTGACCATGGCGCTGAACTATGCCGGATATCCGGTGGATAAGCTCACCATGGCAGACCAGTACCTCATTCGTTCCGACCCTTACCTTACCACGTTTGGAGAAGCCTTTGTCGGTTCTCCCCATGATTCCACAGCCTGGGGCTGTTATGCGCCGGTAATCCGGCAGACAGCTGAAAAGTATATCGCTGCCCAGGGCGGCACGGAACTGGTGCAGGATCTCACCGGGTGTTCTTTCAAGACCCTGCTGGCAGAGGTGGCAAACGGCACGCCGGTAGTCACCTGGGTCACCATCGGGATGACCACCAATGTGACGGAACGCTACTACTGGACAACGGAAAAGGGTGAGGATGCCGTGTTCCTGATCAATGAGCATTGTGTCCTGCTGACGGGGTATGATCTCTCCCGGAATATAGTCATTGTCTGTGACCCTCTGGAGGGGCGCATGGAATATGATATGGATATATTTGAAGACCGGTACCAGCGTGTGTACGAGCAGGCGGTTGTGATTCGGCAGACAACAGAAAATGCAGAGGCTGCGGCCTCTTAACCGAAAAAACGGTGTGTATTAGAAAAAATACACACCGTTTTTCTTTTTGGATCAATGGAATGTGCACTCAGGCTTCTTCCTGCATGGCCTGTACTGCATCATAGAGCTGGCTCTTGCGATAGCCGGTTTCTGCGGCGACAAGTTTGCAGGCCTGTGTCAGCTTCTG
Organism: uncultured Ruminococcus sp.; assembly: GCA_900545285.1. Taxonomy (GTDB): domain Bacteria; phylum Bacillota; class Clostridia; order Oscillospirales; family Ruminococcaceae; genus Ruminococcus_C. Next base: position 10,235 of record UQYK01000013.1, on the reverse strand, counting down.
GCCGTCCCGGACATACTGCTGCACCATGGCGGCAGCGGCTTCCAGAGAGAGGGATTCCTGCTGCTTCGGGGGAGCGCCGGCCACTACCAGCACAAATTCGCCCCGGGGCGGTACTTCTGCATAGTGGGCAATGGCCTCGCACAGTGTGGTGCGCCGTACCTCTTCATGAAGCTTGGTCAGTTCCCGGCAGAGGGAGAGACAGCGGTCTTCGCCGAATACCGCCGCCATATCGGACAGGGTGCGGCAGAGCTTGTGGGGGGCTTCATAAAAGATCATGGTGCGCATTTCCTCCCGGAGACTTTCCAGATGCGCCATGCGCTGGTTCTGGTTGACGGACAAAAAGCCCTCAAATGTAAAGCGCGCCGTGTGCTGTCCGGAAATGGCCAGTGCTGCAATGGCCGCAGAGGGGCCGGGAACAACCTCCATGGGAATTCCCAGGGTGTGGCAGAGCTTTACCAGCGGTTCGCCTGGGTCGGAGATGCACGGCATGCCGGCATCGGTGACAACGCCGCAGGATTCGCCGGCCAGAATGCGGTCTGCAATGCTCTGTGCCACAGTCTGGCCGCTGTGCTCGTGATAGCTGACGGTAGGAGTGTGGATATCATAGTGGGACAGCAGTTTTCGGGTGACACGGGTGTCCTCTGCCGCTAAAAAGTCCACTTCACCCATCAGGCGCAGCTGGCGCATGGTGATGTCCTCCAGATTGCCGATGGGGGTGCCGATAATATAAAGCGTTCCGCTCATACAGAATGACTCCTTTCCAGGTGCCTGAAAAACAGACACAGGGGGTTAGTTGTGGTGTTCTTCTACCAGGTTACTGATCCAGACACCCTTCTGAATCAGAATGTATCCGATCAGCAACTTCAGGATATCTGCCGCCTGGACAATGGCATAAATGCCCAGTATCGGCAGCCTCGTAAATTGGCATAGCAAAAGGGCAGCGGGCAGGGGAATTATCCAGGTGAAAACACTGTCGAACAAGAAGGTGATCATGGTCTTTCCACCGGAACGCAGGGTGAAGTACAGAGCGTTCAAAAAACCCTGTACCGGGAAGAATACCGCGGTAATGATAATAAACCACTGTCCGTAGCGGCGCACTTCGTCTGTGGTGTCATAGAGCAGGGGAAATCCGTGGGAAACGGAAACCAGAATCACAGTCAGCAGCAGACAGACACCGCCGGTAAACCACATAAGGCTAAAGGAATCCTTCTTCGCCTTTTCATATTCAGAAGCACCCAGTGTCTGACCAATGAGAATGCCCACCGCAGAGCCAAGTGCTACGAATACCACGTTCAGCAGGTTGCAGATGGCGTTGGAAATATTCAGCCCGGCTACAATTTCCAGCCCTCTGGTGGAATAGCACTGTGTCAGTGCCGCAATGCCGGCAGACCACAGCAGTTCGTTGCAGAAGATGGGAAGCCCCTTCCGGATTACCTTTCCTGCCAGTTCCTTCGGAATGCGCAGCGTGCGGTAAATGCCCCGGAGAAAGACGTGCTTTTTCTGTGCGGCGTGTGACCAGACCACAACAATTGTCATTTCGGCCACACGCGCCAGAACTGTGGCAATTGCAGCACCCCGGACACCCAGCTTCGGCATGCCGCAGTTGCCGTAGATAAGCATGTAGTTGAGTACAATGTCTACCACAACCGAAGCAATGCCGCCTACCATGGGCTTTACGCTGCTGCCGGTTTCCCGGAGACTGGTGGCATAGACCTGGGTCAGAACAAAGAAGGGCAGTCCGATCAGCATGATGTGCAGGTACTGCCGGGCGTAGTCCATGGTGAGGGCAGCGTCTACCGTGGCGCTTTCTCCGTGGAGATAGAGCCCAATCAGTGCCCGGTCGCCTAGCAGGAATACGGCCAGGCCGCCAAGCAGACAGACCAGACTCATCCACAGCTTAATGCGAAACGTGCTCTGAAAGCCCTGCATGTTTCGCTGTCCGTAATACTGTGCGCCGTAGATGCCGGGGCCGGCCAGACAGCCGAAAATCGCCAGGTTGAAGACAAAAATCAGCTGGCCGGCGATGGAAACCGCCGTCATGGCCTCGGTGCCCTGGCTGCCGATCATGATATTGTCGATCAGGCTTACCATATTGGTAATACCGTTTTGAATCATCATGGGAACCGCCAGCATCAGTGCGCGTTTATAAATGGGATTTTTCAATGGAATTCCTCCTTCGGATTGGGATTTTCCCTTCCGAGCCTGCGCTGCATCCTGTGGGGATCGTCTCCGGAAGCGCGTGATGCTGGCTGCATGTGCTCTTAGAGCTTGTATTCATAGGAAATATATGCGGATTTTCGAGCAAATTTTTTTGCAGACAAGGCAAAAATTTGCAGGCATACTTTCGTATGGCAAGAATTTTTAACGCAGTATGCAACAAAATTTGCCGAAAAGACGTAGATAGATGCCTATGAACACGAGCTCTTAGGGAATTCGGGTTGTTACGGCGTTTCCGTCTGCAATAATCCGCGTGGGCAGAACGTTGAGGAAGGGCTTTCCGCCGCTTCTGCCCTCCAGCAGGAAGAGCCAGGGCTGTGCGCCCCCGGACTTCGCCACAAATTGCAGCCGTTTGGGTTCAATGCCATTTTGCCGCATGGCGTCGATGCAGTCTGCCAGGCGCTCCGGCCGGTTGCAGATGCAAAGCCTGCCGCTGAATTTCAGCAGTTTTTTGGCAGCGCCGCAGATGTCGTAGATGTTGCATAGAATTTCGTGCCGGGCAATTTTCTGTGCGGTGACCTGGCTTTCGATTCCGGCCTGCCATGCCTTATAGGGGGGATTGCAGGTGACCAGATCCAGCTGTCCCAGGGGCGCGCCGTCCCAGAGTGTTTTGAGATCGGCGCAGACGGGATGCAGCACGGAGTGGATTTGTGTGCTTCTGGCAATGCCCTGCTGCATCTGGGCAATGGCTTCCGGCTGGATGTCAACGCCGTAGATTTCCGCCGGGGCATCTGTGCGCTGCATCAGCATAGGAATAATGCCGCAGCCGGTGCCCAGGTCGCAGACCCGGTCTTTTTTGCGGTAGCCGGAAAATTCAGCCAGCAGGACAGCATCCGTGCCGAAGCGGTGCAGGGCACTTTTGCAGACAACAAGACCGTCTGCAATATCTTCATAGGACAGATCTGACATAGTGGAGAAAACCTTCCTTTCTGAGAACCCGTCTTCACAGGCGGATACACGTGTTTTGTGAAGACAGGTTCTGAAAATGATAGCGGTGCGCTTATACGCCGCGCAGCATGGGCTTCAGCTCCAGGAGATCCCGGATGTGCACAGTGGCTGTTGCACAGATTTCCGGCCAGACGGCGGCACTTTCCGGGTCGTATACGCCCACGGTGAAAAAACCGGCGGCTTTTGCCGTTTGCAGGGCATACAGAGAGTCTTCCGCCACGGCAATCTGGCGTTTTCCCAGATGCAGCTTCTGCGCCCCCAGACGGAAGATATCCGGCTGGGTTTTCGGTGCGCCGGCATCCTGTTCCGTGAGGAGAAACTGCACACGTTCCCACAGTCCCAGACGCTTTAGCGCCGCCTGTGCCAGTTCGCCGTAGGTGGCGGTGGCAACGCCGTAGACCATGCCCTGCTGATCCAGCCAGTCCAGAAATTCCGGTACATGGGGCTTTAACGGGAGCAGGTGACAGTATTCCTCTTCTACCATGTCCGCAACCTGTTTTGCAATCTGTTCCGGTGTGGCAGGCAGCTGGAATTCCGTCACAAAAAATTGGGAGAACTCTTCAATGGACATGCGCTGTACCCGTTCGGAGAGATCGGGGGTCACTTCTTTTCCGTAGTAGGCCATAAGCTTGTGATCTACCTGCTTCCACATGCCGGTAGAGTCCAGCAGCGTGCCGTCCAGGTCGAAAATGATGCCTTGCAGGGTGTTGTGTTCCATGGTAAAATCCTTTCATAACAACAGCGGTCAGCACACTGGCTCACCGCTGTTTTCCCTTTGTACAATAAAAGATATGCTTTTTTGCCGCTTCCCCAGCGTCAGAACAGATGCTTAGATCTTGCTGAACCGGGGCTGGTTGTCATGGGCAGTCCCTGTGAAGATAGACTTTGGCATTGCCCAGACGCTGCCGTCCTGTTCCTTCCGGTATACCACCAGCTCTTCCTGGGTCTCTGCGTGGCGTGCCGCAGCCTGGAGCAGTACGCAGACAGAGCCGTCCAGAACATCCCGGTACCGTGCGCCCTCTTCCAGCGGAGTAGGCTCCGGTACGGCAACTGCTTCCTGTACCGGTTCAGTCTGGTTGACGATATCATCCTCTACCAGAATCATGGAGGAGAATGGTGCCATGCGAATCCATGCGCCGCCGTTTTCCACCTGTACCGGCTGGCCACTGATGACATCTACCAGAGACGGCACGTGGGTGCCGAAGCGGAACTCGCTGGGGCAGTCCTCCAGGTTCAGGGCAACATAAACAGTTCTGCCGTCCTGTTCCTTGGCAAACAGCAGCTGACGGTTCCGGACTTCTACGGTGTAGTAGGAACCGGTGCGCAGTGCCGGATATGCGTGATAGATTCTGCCCAGCTTTACCAGATGGCGGTACAGATCCAGATTGCCGCTGCGGTTCAGCTCGTCCAGATCCAGGCAGGGACGCAGGCCGTCATCCGAGTTGTTTTCGTGCCGTCCCATGACGCCGTATTCACTGCCGTAGTAAACAGACGGGATACCCGGCATGCAGTACATCAGCGTGTAGCACAGGGGCAGATACCGCTGATCAGCCAGCGTGCTGGCCAGACGGTTAACATCGTGGTTGTCTACGAAGTTATACAGCGCAGTGCCCTGATAGATGCCGCCGTTTCCGAACTGGCGGTTGATGCTGTAGTTGATTTCAAAATAGTTTTTGTCATTGTGGGAGGAATAGATGCCCTTATAGCACTCATAGTTGGTAACGCTGTCCAGCATCTCCGGGTTTGCCCAGCGCTTGTAGTCGCCGTGGATGATCTCACCCATGAGCCAGAATTCCGGATTGCGTTCCTTGCAGAAATTATGGATGCGGCGGAAGAAGTCGAAGTCCACGCAGTCTGCGGCATCAAAGCGAATGCCGTCAATGTGGAACTCGTCCATCCACATGCCTACCGCATCGATCAGATAGTCACACACGTGCCAGTTTTTCAGATTCAGCTTTACCAGGTTGTAGTAGCCGTTCCAGCCCTCGTACCAGAAGTTGTCGCCGCAGGGGCTTTGTCCGCCGAAGTTCAGGCCGGCGAACCAGTCGCAGTACTCCGAGGCCTGTCCCTTTTCCTGTACGTCCTTAAATGCCCAGAAGTTCCGTCCCACGTGGTTGAATACGCCGTCCAGGATAACGCGGATGCCGTTCTTGTGCAGTTCGTCACAGATGTGGGCGAACATCTCGTTGGTGCCCAGTCTGCGGTCAATGATGCGGTAGTCTGTGGTGTCATAGCCGTGCTCTACGGATTCGAACACCGGGCCGAAGTAAACGGCATCTACACCCATTTCCTTCAGGTGGGGAATCCAGTCCAGTACCTTTTCCAGTCGGTTTACCGGCTCGCCGCCCTCGTTGAACTTCGGTGCGCCGCAGAATCCCAAGGGATAGATGTGATACATCACTGCATTTTCATACCAATTCATTTTCTTTTCCTCCTGCTTCTCTTAGAACCTGTCTTATGAAGACAGGTTCTTATATTTTCCGGAAAGCGCCGGCGTTATTTCACAGAGCCTTCCAGATAATAGGTAGCTTCCATGTCTGCCACATTGACCGCCAGTGCCAGGGGAAACATTTCCAGCGCTCTGCCAATGTTGTTTTTGTCCTCATTGCCAGAAAAGCCCATGTGATACCGGATTGCAAATGCTTCATCCCGGGTGAGCCGCATAAAGCTCTGAATCATGTACACGGATTTTTCTCCGTGACCATAGGGCAGGGTGTCCCGGATGGTGTAATAGGGGACGCGTTCCCATGCGCCCTGTTCATTTTTAGCATTGCGGTAGTCTACTGCATAAAAGCCTACCTTGCAGATATCATGGAGCAGTGCGGTCACTGCAATGGTTTCCGGAGAATAGTCCATGCCGTACAGCTCTTTGGTGCGCGGTCTGGCCAGATAGTCCTTGAGACACTCGTAGACATTCAGGCTGTGTTCCACTAGCCCCCCTTCATAGGAGCCGTGAAACCGGGTGCTGGACGGTGCTGTGAAAAAGTCACTGGCATCTGAATCCAGCCATTCCAGAAGACGGTCTGCGCCCCGGCGTGTAATATTTTCCTGATAGACGGCAATAAATTCTTCTCGTTTGGTCATAGAAGCCACCCCCCTTTTCCTGTCTATTATACCACAGGATGGAAACGTTGGCAAGCGTTCCGCGAAAATATTCCGCAAAAATTGTTTCAAAATCATGAAAAAGCCGCAGGCGGAGAAAAAACCTGCGGCTTTTTTCAAAAGGGATGAACTGACAGACGGAAAAAGCATCTGCCATGGGAAATGTCAAAGTCTGTTTTATATCTGACGTACACAGATTGTTTTTCAAGAGATGAAAGTAAACTCTGTGCGGTAGAAATCACTGGGAAGCAGATTCTTCATCAGGCATTGGCGGGATATACTGCGTATAGTTCTCTGCCAGATCAAAGTCATTGATCGTTTGTGTCCGATAACCTTTGTCAATGGGAACAGTAAAAACTGTACCTGCTGCGTCCAAGTTGTTTTTTCCGTCCGGAACAATACGAATGGTCAGTTCCGTAGCATCAGTCAATGCTGCTTCCCATACAGAATTCTGAAAGGAAATGTCTGTATCAATATTCGCGTCTATCGTATCATAAGAGTTACCGTTCTGATCCGTGACATACATCACATCGTAGTCATCAAATACAGTATCCTCAGAAAAACGGATCTCTGTGCTAAACGGAGAAACAGTCACAGATTCCAGCGTATATCCGTCTTTTGTTTCGGTAACTGGATAGATGTCCGTTCGGCTGGTATCCGCCTGTATCTCCGCAGTCAGAGTAATATCCACAGGAATAACACCCAGAGATCTCGGTTCACAGCTATATGCCGTATCACCCTTGGCGGATACGCCGGTTTCAAACCATGACCAACTAGTTGCATCTATTCCCTGTAAGAACGAAAACGAAAGCTGCAACGGCAGGCTTGCTGTAGTGTTCCCCTGAAATATCTCACTGCATTCCGCCGAAAGCACAATACTATATTCCGCATCGCCAGACTTCACAAATCTGGCAATGCTGGTATTTTCCTTGTCATAGTATGCACCCTCTGCCTGTTCAGAAAGCGTTGCCAGCCCACCGGTTTTTGTACTCATAGTATATGTACCGGTACTTCCGATAAATGACAGCTTTTGTCCATTCAGTGTGCCGGTAAACTCCGATTCAATTCCGGTGCTGTCCTGCAATTGTTCTGGCAAGTCTGTCAGCCGCAGAGTCACACTCAGATAACTGCCGTCACAGTAGATATTTTCCATGCAGATTGTACCATTTTTTGTCTGCTGCGTTTCTGCTGCCGGTTTGGCATAGGGTGTCAGATCGTTTTTCTCTATGGGGTCTTGGGTGTAATACGATTCGTCGGAGAAAAATTCATAGATGCTCTTGCCCATAGCGGCAGCAACAGCCGGGGCTGCGGCAGCAATGCCCAGGGCACCAATGACGGCTGCTGCGCCCAGAATACAGATGCGTTTTTTTTCCGGCTTTTTACGCAGCATGGTATTCTCCATTTCTTGCTTTCGTTTTTGATAGGCTTCGGAAAATGGAGGATCCGGTGCATCTGGATCAAATGCCTGGGTAAGGATCTGTTCCCATTCGTCTTTATGATAGGGGAAATAGCTGCTCATAGGACGTGACTCCTTTCTGCTTCATCATGGTTTTTCTGGCACGTTCAAAGCGTTTTCGTGCCGCCGCTTCTTTTATGCCGCATCGCTGTGCGATTTCCCGGAAGGGCAGATTGTTCTGACACCGCAGCAGCACAATCTGCCGGTCGGTTTCGCTGAGGGATTCCAGCATTTCTGTCAGAATGGCCTGCTGGTGCTGCTGCTCCTCTTGCTGTTCCGCAGGACTGGCGGCTGTTTCATCGGGAATCTGTAAAATCCGGTCATCCCATACTGTGCGGCGATCTGCTTCTCTGGCATTTTTTCGATACTGGTTGATTGCAGTATTGCGGATAATCCGGATTATATACTGCTTGGTGCGGGGGCTTTCCGGATCACCGATCTTGTCCAGATGGCGAATCACCTTACAAAAGGCCTCAGAAACCGCATCTTCCGTCTGCTGTGTGTGGTGTAAAATCGCATAGGCAATGTGGTACATGGGCTTTTCATAGAGCTGATATAGGATATGCAGTTTTTCTTTTGCGGACTGCATCTGCTTCACCTCCTGTTTGAACCTGGATGCATGCAAGCTCTTTGGACTTGGGATGTCCTGTAAAAGATAACGCACAGCAGCGCAAAGTGTGACAGCTTGCGGTTTCTCCAAAAATGTGGTATACTATCTTAGTAAGCCAACACTAACTCGAAAGGGGTAACACTATGACAAATGCAAAGATCAAACCAGAACTCAACGGCGTGGCGGAAACCATGCTCCTGACCTTTTATGCAAGAGCACAGTATTCCAAATCACCGAAGCATGCCTTTTATGATGCCAAGGCGGTGGAACTGGTAGACCGGCTGGACTACGATTTTTCCAGGGCATCAAAAGATACTGCCATGGGCAGCGGCACAATTGCCAGAACCATTGTATTCGACGAATTGGTGCGTGCATTTTTGCAGCAGCACCCGGATGCCACAGTTGTAAACATTGCCTGCGGACTGGACACCCGGGTGTATCGTATGGACAACGGGCAGTGCATCTGGTACAATCTCGACCTGCCGGAAACCATCCACGTCCGGGATCAGATTTTTCAGGAGCAGGGGAGAATCTCTACCGTGGGCAAGTCCGTGCTGGATCCCACCTGGCCGAAAGCGATTGCCAGACGCGGCACCATGCTGTTTGTGATCGAAGGCCTGTCCATGTATCTCCAGCCGGAAGAGGTGGCACAGATGCTTCGCATTATTTATGACAACTTCGAGAACGCCTATGTGATGCTGGAAACCACCTCGCCGTTCTGGGTGCAGAAGCAGTCCATTGAAAAGTCTGTCCAGGAGACAGGCGCAGTCTTTACCTGGGGCGTGAACTGCTTTTCCGAGATGCAGGAGCTTGCGCCGGGCTTCCATGGGGTCAAGGACGATAACATCCTCCGGGGCATGGCAAAGCTGTATCCGGTCTACCGGCTGGTTTCCTGGGTGCCTCTGGTAAAAAACATGGCAGAAAAGATTCTGGTTTTCCAAAAAGACTGAGCGTCTGGTGCACGTCTGCTGTTATTTCCACAGTTCTCCCGAACTTTCCACTTTGTTTTCCACAACTTGTGGAAAACAAAAATCCCGTTTTTTCCGTAAGATCCCCGGATATGATTACAATAATTACACAATTCAGGGATTCGCAGAAGAATGCCCGGCGGAAAACCGGAAAAAATATCAGGCATTCCTGCCGGGTTTTCCTCAGATTGTGGAAAACTCTGTTGAAAAGTTGGGGAAATACTGGGGAGTAATTTTGTCGAACCGGGAAAAAGCATGGAAAATCAAAGCGGATCGGATTCGTGGAAATGTGGAAAATGCATAAACCGCCGCAAAGGGGGCATGACTAAGAACAGACCGGATTTTCTGTTTCCTGCGGAATTTTCGCAGAATGCAGAGCCGTGTCTGGGAAAGCAAAGAAATCTGGGGCAATACCGCAAAAGGACTGCCCGGAAAGCCGGATTGACACAGTCTTTGTGCGGTATTGTCCCAGGAAAGCGCATTTGTCTGGATTTTTATATGCAGGCAGATCTGAAAGCATGCGAGGTGAATCATATGAAACAGCCAACACGTATTTTAGCCCTTGCCGCAGCATTGGTTCTGAGCGGTTCTGCTCTGACCGGATGCGGAGAAAAGGCGGATTCTTCCCGGGAGGATTCCGGCAGCGTAACGGAGTCCTCTGCACACACAGAGGAGCAGGACGCAAAGGATGACCTGAAGGACATGGTAACCGATGCAGAGGACGGCGTACGGGATCTGGTAACGGATGCAGGCGATATGGCAAAGGATGCCGGAGACGCCGCAGGAGACGTGGTAAAGGATGCCGGCGATGCTGTAAAGGACGCAGCAGACAACGACAGCAGCAAGACCACTTCGGACGAGCGCTGAATCCAGATTATAAGAACCTGTCTTCACAAGCGTATACACGTGTCTTTTCGGCAAATTTTGCTGCATA
>UQYK01000012.1 GCA_900545285.1 uncultured Ruminococcus sp. | reverse complement strand
CACACTGTTCCAGTGTCAGTTTTTTCAGATCCTGGGGCAGATTCAATTGAGAAAGCAAAGACCCGTCAGAATCCTGTATGTGTTTTTGTTCCATGATACCCCACTGCCTGTCTGTCTAAAAAACAGGCAGCACTTCCTTTCCTTATTTCTCCCGTGTGAGGAGTTCTTGTGTCAATGCGGTCAGAAATGCATGATGCGGAAATTGCTGTAAAATCTGCTCTGCCTCTGCCGTAAGGCGCGCCGCTTCCCGGCGTGCGCCATCCAGTCCCAGCAGTGTGACAAAAGTGGTTTTTCCTTCTTCTGCATCGCTGCCCACTGGTTTTCCCAGCACATCTGTAGAACTGGTAACGTCCAATATATCGTCTACCATCTGGAAGGCAAGTCCCAGCTTTTCTCCGTACTGCGCTGCAAGCTTCTGCTGTTCCTCCGTTCCGCCTGCCGCAGTACACCCCAGACAGCAGGCACCGGATATCAGTGCGCCGGTTTTCGCCCGGCACATTGCCAGTTGTTCTTCCAATGTGACATCCGACCGGGTCTCATAGGCCATGTCCATCATCTGACCGCCTACCATGCCGGCGGCACCGGTGGCGTTCGCCAGAATTTCCAGGAGCTGTATTTTCCGCTCCGGCGTCTGGCAACGGTCTTTCAGTATGGTTTCAAATGCGGCAACAGACAAGGCATCCCCTGCCTGAAGCGCCACCGCATGCCCGAATGCCTTATGGCAGGACGGACGGCCGCGGCGAAAGTCATCATTGTCCATTTCCGGCAGATCATCGTGAATCAGCGAAAAGGTGTGAATCATCTCAATGGCACAGGCAGCAGCCATGGCCTGCTCCTGGGTTCCGCCGCAGATTCGGCAGAATTCCAGAACCAAAACCGGACGAATACGTTTTCCCCCGGCTTCCAGAGAATAACGCATGGCCTCTATCACAGCGGCCTGGCGCCGGGTTTCCGGTGTCACCTGTACCTGTCCCAAGAGGTGCTGTTCCACTGCATCTGCCAGTTCTTTCAGATATGCCTTATCCTTCGCTTCCATCTGCATCCTCCTGTTTTTCCGGCAGAACCGTTTGATTTGAAATTTGCAGCTTTGCGGTCTGCAATTCCTTTTGACATGCCGCCGTCAGTTCCATTCCCTTTGTATATAATGCGATCGCCTCTTCCAGCGGCAGGTTTCCCTGTTCCAGCTTTTGCGTCAGCTCCCGCAGTTCTTTCATATGTGATTCAAATGCCATGTCCAGTTCCTTCCTTCTCTTCCGCAACACGTGCATACACCGATTCCCGTGCCAGCTGAATCCGCAGCAAATCGCCGGTCTGCACCTGTGCACCGCTGTGAATCAGATCTTCTCCATGATACACCAGCGCATAGCCGCGCCCCAGAATCTTCAAGGGACTGAGCATATCCAGCCGCTCTGCCTGCTGCATCAGCTGTGTGCTGCACCGTTCCAGCGTCCGGTTTATGCCATGTTCCAGGCGTTCCCGGATGTGCTGTAATTCCAGCTGTGCTGCCTGCTGCCGCTGCTGCGGCGATGCCAGAAGCAGCTTATCCTGCATCCGCCGGAGTTCCTGCTCCTTTTGCTGGAAAATCCGTATGACTGCCGCTTCCTGTCTGCGTCCCAGTTCCTGTACAGTCTGCATCAGATGCTGTACATCCGGCACTGCCAGTTCCGCTGCTGCGGATGGTGTAGGCGCGCGGAGATCTGCGGCGGCATCTGCCAGCGTCCAGTCTGTTTCATGCCCTACCGCAGAAACCACCGGAATGGTACAATGGTAAATTGCCATTATCACCGCTTCGGTATTAAATGCCTGCAAATCCTCTGCGGCACCGCCGCCGCGCCCTACAATCAGGACATCACAGCTGTCGCGCTCTGCCGCCTGAATTGCACGGCAGACAGAGTTTGCGGCATTTTCCCCCTGCACCAGTGCCGGATAAACCAGCAGATGTCCGATAGGATAGCGGCGGCTGATTACATTTTTCACGTCCTGGAGCGCCGCCCCTGTGTCCGAGGTGATCACGCCGATTTTCTGGGGCATTGCCGGCAGCGGCCGTTTGGCACTGCTGTCAAATACCCCCATTGCCGTCAGCTTTTTCTTGAGCTGTTCCAGTGCCAGTGCCTTTGCGCCGGCACCATCCGGCTGAAGATCTGTCACATAGAGCTGAAAGGCACCGTCCCGTTCATAGAGACTGGCCGAAGCTGCCGCAATGACGCGCATGCCGTCCTCCGGCATAAAACGCAGACGCTGGGCATTGCTCCGGAACATCACAGCCTTTACACTGCTCTCCTCATCCCGGATGGTAAAATAAAAATGTCCAGAACGATAATGGTTGGTGAAATTGGTGATTTCTCCCTGTACCAGCAGCCCTTGCAGCATCCGATCCTCTTTCAGTTTGAATCCGACATATCGGTTCAGCTGCGTTACACTGATGACAGCCATGGCGTATCCTCTCCTTTTTCCCGAAGCGCCGCATAAACTGCAACGCCGGCTGCATTATCACAGGCAAAATCCGGTTCAGCAAATGCACAATCGATCTGCCTGGAAATGATGGGGCGTATCAGACGGTTTGACATAACGCCGCCGGCATAGATCACCGGCAAGTCTCCATAATTTTGCAGCGCCGCCCTTGTCATGGCGCGAACTGTTTCTGCTACAGTCAGCAGGCAAAATTTTGCAACCATTTCCTTCGCCGTGCCGTTTTCCAGGAGCTTTCTGCACTGATTTTCCAAACCGGACAGGCAGCAGTCCATGCCGCGAATCACCGGACGCACTGACACCTTTTCCGTACACCCGGCTGCCAGCTGTTCCAGCGCCTTTCCGCACGGAAATTGCAGTCCCAGCATCAGTCCCACCCGGTCAATCGCCTGTCCTGCCTTTAAGTCCAATGAAGTGCCGCAGGGCGTAATCTTCAAAAGCTCTGCCGCATCCGGCGCACAGTACAGGGAATCAGTGGTGCCGCCGCTGACATGAAACGCCAGAAACGGCCGGTGCCGCAATTCCAGACGGCCGGCAGAATAAAGTGCAGCCAGCACATGTCCGATTTGGTGGGATGTGATATGGAGGGGCAGATGCTGCGTCAGCGCAATGCCGCGCGCCATGCCAAGCCCGGTCAAAAAACAGGGCATATAAGAGCCATCCAGATTCCGCGGACGGGAAGAAACACCCACTGCACAAATGGTATCATTCTGCAAAACAGGTTTCAGCTGTTCCAGCTGCTCCGGCAGCTGCCGGGTATGATGAAACACAGCGTCACTCTGCCGCAGTCCGGCCTCTCCCGGCTTCACCGGAAGCAGCTGCTTTGCCTGATAGATCTTTCCATCCTTCAAGTCCAGAAGTGCCGCAGAAGTGGTATAGTTGCTGGTATCAATCCCCAGTATCAGCGCCATCTGCCGTCTCCTCCTTTGCCGCGGAAACGGAACGGGAATATGCTCCCAGCACGCCGTTGATAAACGAGGTATCCTCCGGATAAGCATAGGCCTGAGAAAGTGCAACCGCTTCGCTGATTACCACATTCACCGGTGTTTCCGGAATTGTCCGCAGCTCATACAGCGCCAGACGCAGAATCGTGCGGTTCACTGCCGGAACACGGTTCAGAGTTCTCTGCCTGCTGTGCGCCTCAATAATCGCATCCAGCTCTTCTGTATGTGTCAGAACGCCGTCTACCAGCCGCTTTACCCGATCTCCTACCGGCAGATTCAGCATCTCCTCTGTGGTCGCATACAGGTCTGCGGTTTCCTCCGCATGGATTCCCTGCACCATTGCCTCGTATAATAATAAAAACGCATATTCTCTGATTTCATGTTTTGTCATAGGATTTTTCAAACCTCCTGTTTTCTTGTAGAAACGATTCCACCCGCTTCCTTAAAACTGCAAAAAAAGAAAGCTGCTGTAACGGATGAAACAGCAGCAAGCAAAATTGGACTTTCTTTTTGTTCTTTTTTATGTACGACATTTTACAATCAAAAGAAAGATGCTTTTTTGCTGTGCCTGATTCCAGACCGTTCAAACAAGTTCTTTCTTCTATTATACCAAAAAATTTTGAATGTTACAACTACTTTACTTCAAAAATTCGAATATTTTCTGCCGGAACTGAAACTTCTCCCAAAATCACATCTTTGATTGCTGCAGCCTGTGCCGCATCCAGTCCTTCGGACTGTACTACAACCTTTGCGCTGTCCCCGTCCAGATAGGTAATGCAGTCCGTATACCCCATGGATTTGATCAGCGATTCAATGGTGCCTTCGCTTTCAATCAGGTGTGAAGTTTCCACAGCAGCGATTGCATCTGTAACCAGTTCGTCTTCCGTGCGGTCTCCGCCGCCCAAAATGGATTGCAGGGTTGCCACGCTTTCATCCCGGCTTGCAGTTCGTTCCAGACGAGCCTGTGCAAAATAGTCGGCCGGGTTCTCTGCGGCTTCCACCTCTGCTGCCACCTGCTCATCGGAAAGCTCTGCCACGGAGACAGAAGCGGCAGAATCCTCTGCGGTGTCAGACGACCCTGCATCTGTCTCTTTCTCCGCTTCTGCCTGTGCATTCACAAAAGCAGTGTCACCGTATGTGATTCCATTTTCCTGTTTTACCTCTGCCGTTTTCAGCTTTCCATCCGACATGGCATAATTCACATAAACTGCAATCGCCAGCATCAGAGTCAGGCAAGACAGAATGATTTGTTTTTTTCCAATGATCAAAGATGGCTTTTTCATATGCAATTTCCTTTCCCGGCTGCCGCCGTAACCCTATGGTACCAGAAACAGTGCCTGTTTCCTACTTTCCCGGAACTACACAAATCCGATTGGCCGGAATCTCCAGAACAGCCTGTACGGCATTGCTGATACGTTCCTGCACAATGCTGCTGGAGGCACCGTCACACACAACAATCACGCCGCTGATTTTGGGAGAAACGACCTGCTGCACCAGCGGCTTTTCTCCCTCGCTGTCAGAAACAATGACGCATTTTTTCTGTTCCTGCTTTCGCGATTCTGCCCAGTCTGTTTCCGCATCTGTGGCATAGACTGTTTCTGATGTACCAGCCGCGGTCAGCATAACCTGACAGGAGCCAACGCCTTCGATTCGCTCCAGTATTGCAACCATCTGCGATTCCATCTGCCTGCAATATGCATGCACGGAATCGGTATCTGCCGCAGTTGCTTTTTCTGCTGTCTGCACAGCCGTTTTGCGCTCCGGCAAAAAATTAGAGAGTAAAATCAGCCCTAGCCCCACGATTCCCAGAATCACAATCAGGCGCACGCCATTTTCTCCCTGCTTCAGAGAAAGAAGCCCTTTTCGAAGTTTATCCCACATACAATGTCACCTCTTCTCCCAGATAGGCAGTCAGGCATGTTCTCGCCGTTTCAGGATCTGTGCACTTCACTGTAACACACTCTATTTCTATGCTGCCGTCCTCCCCGGTATGCATAGAAACCTGCACAGAATCCGGCACCACGCCATTGGTGCGCAGATACACCGTCAGGTTTTGTTCCAGATTCTGCGCCGCACACGCCTGTGTCTGTTCCTGTGCGGCAACGGTCAGATCCTTTGCAACCTCCGTATGGTCAGTTGTCCAGATATCTGTCCGCAGGTTTCCTGCGCCCTTTGCCAGCGGTGTCAGAATTGCCAGCAGGAACACTACCGAAAGCAGCAGCTGCATCTGCCGGTCAAATTTTCGGTTGGGACGCACCGCATCCAGAATTCCGCTGATCAAACTGATCACACAGGCGATCAGGACAATGGTTTGCATGGTTTTCATATGGCTGCCATGCTCCTTTCTCTTCGCCGCAAAAGCAGAACGTATTTTCTTTCAGACTGCACCTTTTCCAATTGTCATTGCAATGGCAGTGGCAATGACAAACAATACGCCAAAGCAGACGAGCAGGGCAAATGCAATGGCAAGTGCCTGCTGGGTTCCCTGGAGCAGGCGGTGCAGCCGTTTGGTTCCAAACAATTCTGCCGCCGCTGTTCCCAACGCCACGACACCGCGGTACAGCAGCAGCTGCACCAGGGGCGGCAGAAACAAAAGCGCCAGGGAAAGTATGCCAATCACCCCGGTAGTGCTGCGCAAAATTTGCAGACTGCCGCGTACTGTGGTATATGCATCTGAAACGGCACTGCCTACCACCGGCACAAAATTGGAGATCACATACCGCGTGGTTTTAGAAGCCGCCGTGTCTACACTTCCGCTGATAAAATTCTGCATGGATAATACGCCCAGAAACCCGGACATAAACAGTCCCAGCGTCCACGTTGTAATCTTGCGGGACAGCCGCAGCAGACCTCCCACAGAGACTGAAGGACTCACCGCATCTATGATGGCAAGGGCAAAGCTCATTGTGCAAAATGGCAGCAAAACACGGCAAATCATCTGCATCACGCCATCCGCCAATGCAATCACCGCAGTCTGATAACAAACTGCGCTTCCTACAGTTCCGCCGGCTGCCAGAATTCCGGCAAAGACCGGAACAAATGCCGTCATAAAATCAGCCCCCTGAGAAAGCGCCGTTTCCACCGCGGAAAAGCTCTGCAAAAGCGGACTTGCCAAAACAGAAACCGCTGCCACCGCGCACAGATACTCAAAAACCTGGGAGGTATTCTTTTGCAGGCTGCCGCTCTCGATGCTTTGCAGCAGAGCCGCGAAAAGGATTACGCTGAAAATCCCGGCCAGCATCTGAAACGGCGCTTCTATCCGCTGGGACAAATACGCCGAAACCGCATCCCACATGGTCTGCATGGTGAAGGTCTCTCCAGACAAATCTGACGAAATAGAAGTAAGCCCCAGCTTTTCCAGCACTGACCGAATATCCCAGTCCATTTCCTCTGTCATCTGTGTACAGCCGCTTTCCTCTGCCAAAACCTGTGCCGGATCAGTAGTTTCCTCTGCAAATACAGAATCCGGGATACACAGCAGCAAACTCATCCCAACTGCCAGGAACAGCAGCCAGTGCCGAAAGCGCTTCATGTCAGCACCTCCGTCACTAGTTGCAGCAACGATTCCAGCAGCGGCAGGGACAGCAGCACCAGCGAAATCCTGCCCCAAAGCTCAGCTGTATGCGCCAGCGCCGACTCGCCGCAGTCCATACACAGGTCGGATGCAATGCCGGTCAGATAGCAGATTCCCAGCGCTTTCCACAGTGTGGAAAGATATCCCTCCGGCAGGCCTGTCTCCGCGAATAATTTCTGTACGTGTTCTGCAATGGGTGTCAGACTCACCATTGCGGCCAATCCAATGGTGACACACGCCGCGATCACACAGAACATTGCATGCTCTCTGCAATACTGTTTCAGCAAAACGGCAAGAATGGCCGCAATTACACAGACGCCGGCAACGGATGCGGTTTCGTCCATCATAAGCCAAACACCGCCTTTACCCGTTCAAACAGCGTGCCGATCTGATCTACCAGCAGCATCAAAACCACCACCAATCCGGCCAGGGTGGTCATCATGGCCTGTTCTTCCCGTTCCGCCCGTTTCAGCACCAGATTCAGCACAGCCACAATGATTCCGGTTCCGGCAATCTTAAATATCAGATCAATGTCCATTGCAGTCCCACGTCCTTTCCAAGCATCTGCCGGCATCTCAAGACACTTCCGTCAAACGCTTATGATTGTTTTTGCACCGCTTGACTTCTGTCAGGCCAGCAGAACGGCCGCCATCAGGCCGCCTAAAATTCCCATGCTCAGGTACAGCCGCTGCAAACGGCAGCACCGGCTTTCCGCTTCTTTGGCATAGGGTTCCAGCTGCCGCGCATACTGCGCCAGCGTCTCCAGCTGCCCCTCCAAGTTGCTGGCACCCAGCTCTTCCCCCAGCGGCAGCAAATGCTGCACGGCTTCCCTGGGTACAGCCGCATCTTTTGACAGCGCCTCCTGCCATGCCTCCGGGAAGGGAATGCCCTCTGCCAGCCGGAAACAGGTTTGCTCCGGAAAGCAGAATCTCTGATAGGCAGGCTCCTCTGCAATCTGTTCCAGCAATTCCTGCGTGGTGCATCCCCGAAATTCCATCTGTACCGCAATTTTTCGGAGCATCTGGCCGAGGAGTTCCCAGGCGGTTCGCTCCTGCCGAAGATGCTGTACTGCCTGCCATCCGACTCCGGCACCGCACGCCACCAAGAACAAAAGCCCCACCAGTTTCAGCATGCAAACCGCCCTCCTGCCTGATCTTGCAGGGAACGAATTTCCTGCAACTGTCCCGGCCGATCAGACTGCAAAAGCGCACCGTAGGAAAAGACACCGGCATGCAGCAGCATTTGCAGTACGCGGCGCTGTTCCAGGTCTTTCCAGGATGCGCCATGGGCAGAAGCAACCACAGGTACGCCGCAGCCATGAATTCTGGCAATTGCCTGTGCATCCGCTTCTGTTCCAATCTCATCACAGATGAGAAGCTGCGGTGTCATCACACGCAGCGCAGTCAGAAGCCCTTCTGCCCTGGGGATTCCATCCAGCACATCTGTATGCAGCCCCACATCGTACCGCGGAATCCCACGGTGCATTGCTGCAATCTCGCTGCGCTCATCCACCAACGTCACCCGAAAATGATTGCCAGCCAGGCGGCAGAAGTCCCGGAGCATTGTGGTTTTCCCGGAGCCAACTGCACCAATCAGCAGCACACCGGCCGGCTTTACTTTGCAGGTTCTGGTGTACAGTTCCTGCGCACATCCGTTTACTGCGTGGGCAATGCGAAAATTCAGGCCGCTGATGTGCCGCATCTGTACAGGCATTCCATCCCGGCACACAAAGGAACCGGCGATCCCCACCCGATTGCCGCCGGATACTGTAATAAAGCCTTCCTGAATCTCCTTTGCATAGCGGTAAACGGAATACTCGCACACCGCCTGAAAGGCCTGCTCCAACTCCTTTTGTGAAACAAAGATACTCCCTTGTTCTGTCCGCGTTTTTTTCCCTGTTCCGGAGAGAAAAAACTCTGTTCCCTGAATACAGATTGCCGCCGGACGTTCTGCACGCAGGCGAATTTCCTGTATTTCGGCAGATTCCTCCGGCGGCATACAGCTAATTGCCTCCCGTACTGCACGGGGCAAATACCGCATGCCATTTTGCAGTCCTGACCATTCCATTTGCATTCCTCCGTTTCTTCCGGTGCTGTTTTTCCTGGAACTACTCCATCCTATGCCGTGCTTGTCTGCAATATGCTTCCCTTGTCCGCTTTTGCTGCATCTGCGTTGCCAAAGCACTTTCCAATGGACATAAAAAAACTGTACCGGAAGCAAATCCGATACAGTTTTTCAAATTTAAGAGATGTGTCCTAATCTCTGGCATAGATCACCAGAAGGTCACCTTTTCCCACAGTGACAGCGACTTTTTCTGCCAGAATTTCATTGCTGACACCCAGCGGAAAAGAGCCGGTAAAGCTCCCGTGACACATCGGGTATGCAACCCCTTCCAGTGTCACATCTTCGCAGCGTTCTGACAGGGAAAACAGAGAAAAATACATTCCTTCCCTTCGCGGATAGAAGGCGGTTCCGCCGCGCTGCAAGGTAATCCAGTGCTTTTCATCCACTAAGATGCCTTTTGCCCCCCGATCTGCCAGCAGCCGCAGCATCTGAAAATTGGCCATGGTGTGATCCAGGCGGCCGCCCAGAGCGCCATAAAACCATAATTCCGTGCAGCCATGTGCCAGCGCATATTCCGCGGATAAAATGAGATCCGTCTCATCCTTTCTGGCCGGATGCACTGCAACGCCTGCGCCTTCTTCTTTCGGCACATAGCCCAACGAGTCAAAATCTCCGGCCACCTGATCCGGTACGATCTGCATTGCCTTTGCCAGCCGCAGCCCGGCATCGGCACAGAGCATCAGATCTGCCGCAGGAACCGGCGGCTGCACCGCAGGGTCAACCGGCGCACCGCCAAAAATCACCGCACGCTTCATGTCTCCCACGCCTTTCTCTGCTTTGCAATCTGATACAGCGATACATAGGAATCGTGGCGGCTCTTGGCAATTGTCCCCTGTTCCACTGCTTCTAAAACCGCGCAGCCTTTTTCACAGACATGAGCACAGTCAGAAAAGCGGCACTTTCCCAGATAGGGCCGAAACTCCGGGAAACAGTCGGCAATCTGTTCCTTTTCCATCTGCGCATACTGCTCTGCTTCAAATGTGGAAAATCCCGGCGTATCTGCCAGATATCCCCCGGCACAGGCATACAGCTGCACCTGCCGGGTTGTGTGGCGGCCGCGCCCCAGCTTTTCGCTGATTTCTCCCACAGGCAGCTGTAAGTCCGGTGCAATGGCATTGAGCAGCGTGGATTTCCCCACACCGGAATTTCCAGTCATCATGCTGACCTTTCCCCGCAGCAATTCTGCTACTGCTGCGATTGTCTCCGGCTGGGGATACAACACCGGATATACCGGAATTCCGATTCTGGTATAGAGCTTCTGGATTTCGTCCGCCTGTTTCAGATCAACCTTGGTCAGAACCAAAACCGGCTGAATCTCCTTATAAATTGCCACCGTCAAAAATGCATCTAACAGCTGTAGATTCGGTGATGGCTTGCAGGCAGAAATCACAAAGAAAATCTGATCTAAGTTTGCCACCGGCGGCCGCAGAATACTGTTTTTGCGGGGTAGAATCTCATGAATTACGCTGTCCTCCGAAAGGCAAACGTAATCTCCCACATATGGGAGCACGCCGCGCTTTCGGAACACGCCTCTGGCTTTACAGGTGCAGATACCAGAGGAGGTCTCTACAGTATAGAGACCTCCTACAGATGTGAGTATTCTGCCCTGTGCACCTTCCGGAATTGCAACAGGAAGCATCATCTTGTTTAACCTCCTGCCGTCTCGTCTGCTGCAGTAGCAGCCTCTGTCACTGCCTGGGTCACAAGGGGTGCAATTTGCTGGAATGCACCGTCAATGTCCTCGCTGGAGGCAGTGAAGGTCTTGCTGGCGAAGTCAAAGGTATAGGTTCCGATCACTTCTGTTTTGCCGGTCTGGGCACTGGTTACAGTAACCTTTACGAATTTCTTACCCTTTCCCGGTACTGTTGCGGAGAAAGAACCACCGTCCAGGGTTTCGGCTACAAACTGCTTGCTGGCAAGCACGCCATCATCCGTGGTAAAATTGATAGTATACATACCGCTCATAATCGAAGTCGGCAGATTCATCAGGCCATACTTCACTTCGCCTTCCGGCTCTTCTCCATTGCTGACCGTCAGCTTGACTGTGGAACCGCTTGCCACAGTTTTACCCGGCTCCGGATCCTGCTCCAGAATGGTGTCCTTTTCCTTATCAGAAGGAGACTCCGTGATTTCCAGTTTCAGATTCCGCTGCTTTGCTTCATTTTGAGCCTCTTCCAGAGTCATGTCGGTAAAAGTTGGCACATCGGTTTCATCTACTGCAATTCCCATGCTGACATAAATTGTTACAGTAGATCCGACTGCTACCTCCTGTTTTGCCTCCGGATCCGTCCGGATTACGTGGTTGGCCTCCACATTCTCTTCTGCTGTGCTTTCCACCTTTTTCTGTTCCGCTACAACGCCCAAAGCCTTCAGCGCTTCTTCTGCTTCCTCAAAGGTATAATTTTTCAGATCCGGAATTTCTACCTTTTGAATACCCCGGCTGACGGCAATTGCCAGCTCGATTTTTCCGTCTGAATTTTTCTTCACATACTGGCCGGCATCAACACTCTGCTTATAAATGATATTGGCTTCGTATTTTTCTGTGTATTCCTGCTCTGCCACATCAAAGACGATATTCGGATAATTGACAACTGCATCATCATAGTTCATGCCGATTACATTCGGCACCTCATCTGTAGAGCTGCTGGAGTTGCCGGTTCCCTGGCTTACCAGCAGACAGATCACAATGGCTGCCACCACTACAACAACAATTGTCACCGCAGTCAGAATCGGTACCACCAGAGATTTTCCCTGTTCCTGCTCTGCTGCCTTTTCATAGTATTCATTGGGCTGTTCATAATTGGAATAGCCATGGCCGCCGCGCGCATTTCTGTTTCCCATATCCTGTGGAGGCGGATTGAAGTACTGGGTTCTGCCGGGTACATCCTGCGCTGGTGCAGGCGTGGTGTAATAGCCAAAAATAATCTGGTTATTCTCTTTAAACGCTTCAATGTCGCGAATCATGTCCGTTGCAGTCTGATACCGCTTTGCGGAATCCTTTTCCATGGCGTGCATGATAATTTCTTCCAGGCCGGAGGGAATATTCGGATTGATGTTCCGGGGACGCTCTGCCACGTTCTGCATGTGCATTACGGCAATGGAAACCGGATTGTCAGTATCAAACGGTTTACAGCCTGTGAGCATTTCATAGAACATAACGCCTACAGAGTAAATGTCGCTCTTCGCATCGGTGACATCGCCGCGCGCCTGCTCCGGACTGATATAGTGCACAGTACCAATTGCCTGATCTGTTGCGGTACGGCTTTCCTCCCGGGCAAACTTGGCAATGCCGAAATCCATGACCTTAATGGTGCCGTCTGTCAGGAGCATAATATTCTGCGGTTTGATATCCCGGTGCACAATTCCCCGGTTATGCGCATGCTGGAGCGCACGCAGAATCTGAATGACAAAGTGCACAGCATCCTTCCAGTTCAAAACCTTCTCGCTGTCAATGTAATCTTTCAGCGTGATGCCGTCAATATATTCCATGACGATATACTGCACCTTTTCCGAAAATCCCATATCGTAGATTTTCACAATATTGGGATGGGACAGCACTGCAATTGCCTTGGATTCATTCCGGAACCGCCGCTGGAACTCCTCACTCTCGGAATACTCCGTCTTCAGGATTTTAACAGCTACAACACGGTTGTCCAGAACATCAACAGCGCGGTATACATTGGCCATACCGCCCTCACCGATGAGTTCTGTCAGTTCATAGCGGCCGTCCAGCCTGGTTCCGATAAATTTATCTTTATCCATATGCACTCTTCCTCCATTTTATGAAGCTGTTACAACTGCAACAGAAATATTATCTCTTCCGCCTTTTTCCAGCGCGGCATCAACTAGCTGCTGGGTCATTTCTTCCGCAGACGTGCCGCGTTCCAAGATCTCTTGGATTTCTGCATCAGAACAGAAACCGCAAAGCCCGTCAGAACAGAGCAGCAGACAAAACGGCTGATCCGGCTGCAAATCAATGCGAAAATAATCCGGACAAACGGTTCTCTCCACGCCCACCGCCTTCATCAGCATATGCCGCTGCGGATGGGTTTCAATCTCATCCTCTGTAATCTGTCCGTTTTCCAGAAGCATATGTACCACGGTGTGATCTGTTGTCACCTGAGACAACGTGCCATCCCGCAGCAAATACGCCCGGCTGTCCCCCACATTTGCCACAGCAATATAGGTATCGCTGACAAAAGCAGCAACACAGGTAGTACCCATGCCGAAATTTTGATAGTCCATTCTGGCCGTTGTATAGACCACGGAATTGGCCGCGGAAACGGAAGACAGCAACAGCGAGCGAACGCTGTAGGCATCCATATCCGCCTCATATCCTTCTTCAAAATGTTCAAAGAAAACGTCCGAGGCCATTGAGCTGGCCTTACTGCCGGAACGTTCTCCCCCCATCCCATCACATACTGCCACAAGCAGATTATCTCCGAATTCCCGGATTTCTACACGATCCTGATTTTCATCTCGTACATATCCGATGTGCGTTTTCACTGCACTCGTCAATTTCTACCACCTCCATCAGAATACAAAAGCGCGGCGTTTCCAGGTACAGATGCATTTTGACTGCATGATCTGCCAATCACGCCGCCCGATTTTTCAAGGCTTGTCTGCACGAAAAAGATGCTGTGCAGACAACGATTGACTTTCCTCAGGGCTTGTTTCTCGATTCGTTATCCTGCGCATTTTCCAGCGATTTTCCGGCATCCCGGCGCAGCTGGCCGCAGGCCGCCTGAATGTCGCTGCCCAGTGTCCGCCGAATTGTGGCATGTACCCCTAGTGATTCCAGCTCCTGCTGAAACCGTTCGACTGACCGCCGCAGTGTGCGGAAGCTGCGCTCCGCAATGGGGTTTACCGGAATTAGATTCACGTGGCACTGCATTCCGGCCAGACGGTCTGCCAAGGCTTTCGCATCCTGTCGGGTACAGTTTACCCCTTCAATCACCGCATATTCCATGGTCACTCTTCTGCCCGTCTCTGAAAAATAATACCGACAGGCTTCCAGCAATTCTTCTACTGGATATTTTCGATTGATTGGCATAATTTCACTGCGCCGCCGGTTCTCCGGACTGTGCAGTGAAACCGAGAGGGTAACGCCCAGGTGCAGGTCGGCCAGTTCCCGGATCCGCGGTACCAGACCGCAGGTAGAAACGGTAACATGCCGCAGACTCATGCCGAATCCATCCGGATGGGAGAGCAGGCGGAAAAAGGTGATGACATTTTCAAAGTTGTCCATGGGTTCACCAATTCCCATAAGTACCAGACTATCAATCCGGCATCCGGCATCCCGCTGAGTTTCATAAATCTGTAGCAGCATTTCCGCCGGTGTCAGATTCCGCACAAACCCAGCGATGGTTGACGCACAGAACTGACATCCCATCCGGCAGCCCACCTGGGTCGAAATACACAGGCTCTTTCCGTGGTGATACTCCATCAGTACCGTTTCCACAAAGTTGCCGTCCGGCAGTTCATATAGATATTTTACCGTATCATCGATAGAAGATGCAAGCCTTCTTGCAATATTTAGTCTATTTATACAAAATTTTTCTTGCAGCTTCTCCCGCAATTGGAGAGAAAGCGAAGTCATTTCTGCAAATGACGTCACTTGCTTCTGATGGAGCCAGAAAAAAATCTGTTTGGCACGAAATTTCGGCTGTCCCATTTCCTTCATACAGCTTTCCAGCTCTGCCAGAGACAGTGACAAAATATCCGTTTGTTCCATTGATTACACCTCCATCACAAGCAAAAGGCGGCATGCCGTCTCTTAACGGCGCTGCATTTTTGCAACAAAAAAGCCATCACTGCCGCAAATTTCCGGCAGGAGCGTTACCATACTTTTCTCAAACGCTTCCCCCAGCTCCGGGAATACCGGAACCGGTTCAAATTCCGGGTGCCGCTTCAAAAATTCTGTCACTACACCCTCGTTTTCCACAGGGAGAACAGTACAAGTGGAATACTGTAAAATTCCGCCTGCTTTCACGTACCGAGACGCATTTTCCAATATTTTCAGCTGCAATTCCGGCAATGCTTTCAGCGATTCCGGATCCTTTTCCTTCACTTCCGGTTTCCGCCGCAGCACGCCCATTCCAGAACACGGCACATCACAGAGAACCCGGTCTGCTCCGGTCAGTTCCGGATAAAATACCGATGCATCTCCCGGCTTTGCCGTCACATTGGAAAGTCCCAGACGTTTTGCCGCCTGCTGAATCAGCTTTACCCGGTGCTCGGCCAGATCAAAGGACAGCACGTTACCGGACTGTTCCATTCCGATTGCCATTGTACAGGTTTTTCCGCCGGGAGCTGCGCACAGATCCAGGACGGTTTCTCCCGGCTTCGCGCCCACTGCAAGGGCACAGATCTGAGAAGCCAGATCCTGCACGTAAAACCAGCCGTTTTGAAACGCAGGAAGCTTCCGGATATCTCCTGCGGTCAGAACATAGGCATCCGGCAGCAAAGAAACCGGCTGAATTTTTCCTTCCAGCGCCGTTTCCAGATCTTCTCTGGTACAGCGCAGCACATTGCGCCGGATATAACGGGGTGCCGGCTGCAAGGCATCCTCCAAAAACCGCTGCGTTTTCTCCGTTCCATAGGCAGAAACCAAAGTATCCAGCAGCCACTGGGGAACAGCGTATTCCACTGCCATTGCCGCCTTTTTCTCCCTGGGATATGGTATCTGACAGGAATCCCGCAGAAATCCCCGCAGTACCGCATTGACAAATCCAGATGCACTTGCCTTCCGGCAAGTTTTGGTCAACTTTACACTTTCATTTACCGCCGCACGGGAAGGAATCTGATCACAATACAGCAACTGATAAATTCCCAAGCGCAAAATATTCCGCACCGTACAGTCCAGCTTTCGCAGCGGCTGCTTGCTGTAGTGCTGAATGACAGCATCCAGTGTAATGCGCCGCTCGATTACGCCATAATAGAGCATGGCACAAAGGCGCTTTTCCCGTTCGTCCATATCAGAACCGGAAAGTGCCCCATCCAGAAGCAGATTTGAGTAGCTCTGTTCCTGTTCCGTCCGATCCAGGAGCTGTACAGCCAATTTTCTTGCATTCATGTTATCGGTTACTCCTCTTTGAAACAGAAATCAGACGAATCAGCTGGAGCAGACCATTCAGGAGTGCTGCAACATACGTCATAGCTGCTGCGGTCAGCACTTTTCTCGCCTTTGTCAGTTCATCTCCATACAGAATCATATGGGTTTCCAACGTTTTCATAGCGCGGCCGCTGGCATTGAATTCCACCGGCAGCGTTACCAGCTGAAAGACAACGATCAGGGAAAACAGCAAAATACCAACCATTTGCAGCACCGGGCCGATTTCAGATCTGCTGAAAATCAGTCCCAGCACAAAAATCAGGTACCAGAGCCGGGAACCAACCTGGGTAACCGGAATAATGGCACTGCGAATTTTAATGGGGACATAGCCCTCTGCATGCTGCATGGCATGGCCGCACTCATGCGCTGCTACGCCGATTGCCGCAACTGAGGAAGAGGAAAATGTTGCATCTGAAAGGCGCACGACATTGGAGCGCGGATCGTAATGATCTGTCAGATTGCCGGAGACATGTTCAATGGTGACCTGATGCAGGCCGTTGCTGTCCAGAATCTGCCGTGCAACCTGAGCGGCAGTTAGTCCACGCATATTTCTGTCATTCTGATAGCGGCGGAATGTGGATTTCACATTCCAGGATGCCCACAGGCTGATAATCAGACCGAGGAGCACCAAAATATATCCTGCGTCAAAAAATCCACCATAATACAACATGTCAGTCCCTCACTTTCTGTTTTTCTGGGAAAATCAGAAACTATGTTCCGTTATTCGCCTAATTTTTCGCCTTTTGTCAGTTTTTTGCCCCGGAGAAAGTCCATGGCATCCATCCGACGCTTGCCTTCCGGCTGAATTTCTGTAAAGTACAATCCATTTCCGTCACCGCAGACTACCAGGAACTGTTCCGGATCTGCAATGGTTCCCGGCTCTCCGGAAACCTGCTCTGCCACACGGGAACGGTATACCTTCAGACGCTTGCCCTCCAGCATAGTATAGCCGGTAATAGCGCGAATCTGGTCATGCAGCTTTTGTGCCGGCTTGTGAAAATCCAGAGCGGACATTTCCTTTGTGATACGCGATGCATAAGAGGACTGTGCATCATCCTGCGGAGTGCCCTGCAAGGTGCCGGCTTCCAGCTGTTCCAGCGTTTCGCTCAGGGTTTCCACACAGAGTTCCGACAGCCGTTCGTACAGCTCCTCTGCGGTTTCCTCTGCTCCAATGGCAATCTCTTTTTTTACCAGCATATCGCCGGTGTCCAGTCCTTCTTCCATCTGCTGGGCAGTGACACCGGTTTTGGTTTCACCGTTCAGAATCACCCACTGGATCGGAGCTGCCCCGCGGTATGCCGGCAGCAAAGAAGCGTGAAGGTTGATGCAGTGATACTTCGGCAGTTCCAGCACCTCTTTCGGCAAAAGCTGTCCGTATGCCAGCACCACGATCAGATCTGGTGCCAGCTGACGCAGCGTTTCCAAAGCCGTCACTGCATCTTCCCCTTTTCGCAGGGACAAAGGCTGGTATACCGGAATGTCATATTCCAGAGCAGCCGCTTTCACCGGCGTGGGAATGGTGTGGTGTCCCCGTCCCTTGGGACGATCCGGCTGGGTCAGAACGCCTACGACTTCATGCTTGCTCTCTGCCAGGAAGCGCAGGCAAGGAACAGCAATATCCGGGGTTCCCATATAAACGATTCTCATGCTTTTTCCAACTCCTCTGGATCTACGAATTCTTCGACCACATCAATGAACAACTGTCCGTCCAGGTGGGCATTTTCATGGCACACACACTGTGCACCCAGTGCAGTCAATGTCATTTCGTACCATTCGCCATTTCTATTCTGAGCACGGAATTTACATTTATTCGGGCGTGTGACATAGCCCCACTTGTTGGGAACAGAAAGGCAGCCTTCCAGCACATACTGCTTTCCGCTGACCTTTTTGATCTCCGGATTGATGGCTTCAATCCGCATGTCGCCCAGATGCATGATGAAAAAGCGGCGGCAATATCCCACCTGCGGCGCAGCCAGACCAACGCCTTCTGCCTTGTCCAGCGTTTCGTGCATATCGTCCAGCAGCTGATGCAGCTTTTCATCAAACACGGTCACCGGACGGCACTTTGTGCGCAAAATCGGATCGCCTTCTTTTATAATTTTACGAATAGCCATGTAATTTTATTCTTCCTTTCTGCCGGCAAACACATTTTCCCTTGCAGTTTCTGCAAAGGAATTTACACGCCAATATCACCGTTCATGTCCGCATAAATATGCACTCTGGCACAGCGGCGGTCGGTTCCTGCGGCCAAAAGCACCGTCCGGATCAGATCCCGGTACGGCTTTGTATTCTTACACTTCATTACCAATTGATATCGATACTTTCCATTGATTCGGCCATACGCACACGGCACCGGTTCTAAAATCCAGATGGGATAGGAAAACTGTTGTTTCTGAATCTGCTCCCGAAACAGGCCGGAGGTCAGCTGCGCCGCATTCCGCACATCCGCCTCTCGTGCGCCAGTAAAGCCAATGACACAGATATCACAAATCGGCGGAAAAATCAGCTGCCGCCGCAATGCAATCTCCTGCGCATAAAACGCCGGGTATGCCTGCTGTGCCGCAAGACGCAGCACATAATGATCCGGCATACTGGTTTGCAAAATGGCGCGTCCGGATGCATCTCCCCGGCCGCTGCGCCCCACAACTTGTGTCACAAGGGAAAAGGTGCGTTCATAGCTGCGAAAATCTCCGGCATAGAGTGCTTTATCTATAGACAACACCCCAACCAGTGTAACATCCGGAAAGTCCAGTCCCTTCCCGATCATCTGAGTGCCCAGCATAATATCATATTTTTTCTCCCGAAATGCAGAAAAACGTTCTTCATAAGCAAAACGGGAGATGGTGGTATCTGCATCCATGCGCAGAATCCGCGCCTTCGGCACAATTTGCTGCAGCTCTTCTTCCAGCCGCTGTGTCCCGAAGCCCATCTTTCGGAGGTGATAGCTGCCGCAGGAAGGACAGGTTTCCACCATATCCTGGGTATGTCCGCAGTAATGGCACATCAAGCTGTCATTCACCTTATGATAGGTCATAGGAATGCTGCAATTGGGACAGTAAACCGGCTGATTGCAGGAAGCACAGCTGATAATGGTATGATAGCCGCGCCGGTTCAGCAGCAGCAAAGACTGCTTCCCTGCCTTCCAGTTATCCTGCAATGCCAGTGCCAATGTTTCAGAAAACATCCCGTCATTCCCGGCGGTACGCTCTTCCTGCATATCTACAATCTCTACAGTCGGAAGAGGCGACTGGTTATAGCGCTGTTTCATTTCCAGCAGTGTGTAAATGCCCCGTTTGGCATAATAATAGCTTTCTACAGAAGGGGTTGCCGATGCGAGCAGCAACGGACATCCATGCGTCTGGCAGCGCTTTTTGGCCACTGCAATGGCATGATACCGCGGCGCACTGTCAGATTTATAAGTGCGTTCGCCCTCTTCATCAACTACAATCATCCCAAGATTCTGCACCGGTGCAAACACGGCGCTCCGGGTTCCGATAATAATTTTCACAGAACCGGAAGCGATCTTTCGCCATGCATCACTGCGTTGTCCCAGGGACAATTCGCTATGAATTACTGCCACAATGTCCCCGAACAAATCACAGAACTGCTGGACAATCTGCGGTGTCAGAGAAATTTCCGGCACGAGCAGAATCACCTGTTTTCCCATGGACACAACCGTATCAATCAAGCGAATAAATACGCTGGTCTTTCCGCTTCCGGTTACGCCGTGCAGCAAAAAGCAGTGCATTCCTTCGGACAGCGCGGCTGCAACACGGTCATATACCTGCTGCTGTTCCGGAGACAGACAGATCTCCTTGGGATCCTTTTCGGGCTTTCCCGAGCCGTAATGGTGCAGCGGCGGCTTTACCACATAGGATTCCGCAGCGCCGATCTGCACCAGCTTTTTGGAAACCGCCGCAGTCACGCCGCTCAGATAACACGCTTCTTTTTCCGACATCGGGCCGGCTTCCCGCAGAATCGCTGCCAGCTTTTCCTGACTTTTGGTCAGTGCCAACGGCATTTCATCCATGCGTTCCACCAGGCGCAGCATCCGGATTCCAGTCTGGCCATGGTTTTTTTCTTTGACGACATCCTTTTGATGCAAAAAACCCTTTGCAATCAGCGCGCGGATGACTGTTTTTCCCTTTTCATCCGAATCCGACAGAATCTGCCGAAATTCCC
Source organism: uncultured Ruminococcus sp. (assembly GCA_900545285.1). GTDB lineage: Bacteria > Bacillota > Clostridia > Oscillospirales > Ruminococcaceae > Ruminococcus_C. The sequence continues at coordinate 22,844 of UQYK01000012.1, read as the reverse complement.
GTTTTGTCTTGGCACTGCGCAGAAAGAACAGCAAGTGCTCCTCTGCCGGTGTCAATGGCACATCCGGCGGTGCAGTCGCCAGTGTGATTTCTTCCACCAGCTGCACCTGCATGCCGGCAGGCAAAATCGTCCGCACAGCATCAAAATACGTACAGAACGTCATTTCCTTCAGCCAGAATACCAAATCCAGCATTTCCCGGGAAAGCAACGGTGCCTGATCTACTACAGACAGCACATTTTTCAGCTGTGACTCCGTTTGTTCCTGTTCCTGACAGGTCAGAACGATTCCCACACGCTTTGCATTTCCCTTGCCAAACGGCACGATCACCCGACATCCGGGAGCAATCGGCTGCAAAGACAGATAGGAAAACAAACGGTCAAAGGAATAGGATGCGGCACAGACCGCAACTCCTACACAATATTTTTTCGGAAGCGTTCCAGAATACTGCATCAATTTCAGTGAGGCAGCTCATCGGATTCTACGATCCGATATTTTCCGGCTGCCAATTCCCGGATGGCTGTTTTTACCGGTTTTTCCTCCAGAACCTTTCCCTGTTCGTACAGTTCATCTGCAATTTCGCGCGCGCGCTTTGCCACACCTACAACCAGGGAATAACTGCTTTCATTTTTTGTAATCAGCTGATTTACAGACGGTCTCAACATATTCATTTTCCAAGCACCTCATCAATTTTATATTGGTTTTTCTTTATTTTACAAGATTCTGCGCGAATAATCGCATCCAGATCCTGAACGGCGTCTTCTAATGCACCGTTGACAACAACATAATCATAAGATTCTGCACAGCGGATTTCCCGTTCGGCCTGTGCCACCCGGTTTTGCACTACTTCTTCCGTCTCGGTGCCACGCTTATGCAGGCGGCGCTCCAATTCTGTCAAAGACGGCGGCAGAATAAAAACGAAAACGGCTTCCGGACACTTTTCCCGGATTTTCATGGCACCTACCACTTCAATTTCCAGAATGACATCCTGTCCGGCATTCAGGTGTTCTTCCACCGGTTTCCGCAGTGTGCCGTAGTAATTATGGCAGTATTCAGCGTATTCCAGAACACCGTCCTCCTGAACCAGCTGTTCAAACTGCTCTCTGGTAAAGAAATGGTAATTGACGCCATCGACCTCGCCGGGGCGCATGCCTCTCGTTGTAGCAGATACAGAATAATAGATATTGGGATTTTTCAGTATTTCTGCCAGAATCGTACCCTTTCCGCATCCGGACGGGCCGGAAACAACAAACAATGTACCTTTTTTCATGATGTCACAATCCTTTCTATTCCACATTCTGAATCTGTTCCCGGATTTTTTCAATCTCGGATTTCATATCCACCACAAGCTTTGTAATTGCCAGCGACTGAGACTTGGAACCGGTTGTGTTGACTTCGCGGTTCATTTCCTGCACCAGGAAGTCCATTTTCCGGCCGACCGGTTCTGTGGATTCCAAAAAATCCCGGAACTGCGCAATATGGCTGTGCAGGCGTACCAATTCTTCATCCACGCATAGTTTTTCCGCCACAATTGCCGCTTCTGTCACCAAACGTGATTCTTCCACTACCCGATCTTGCAGCAGATCTTTGATCTTCTGATAGAGCTTATCATAATAGAGCTGCACAGATTCCGGCACCAGGCGTTCCACCTGATTGGTCATTTCTTCGATTGCATCCAGGTGTGAAGCAATATCCTGTTTCAAATGTGTGCCTTCTGTCTGCCGCATCTGCAAGAAATGCTCTAGTGTTTCTTCCAGTGCAGGCTTTACAACCTGCCAAACTGTTTCCGCGTCCTCTTCCACCGAAACTGTCTGAAATAAATCCGGCAACCGCAAAAGATCTGAAAGCCCCAAATCCTGCGGAAGAAATGCGTTTTCCGCAGCACCGCCGTCCAGTTCCTGTGCCAGCAACTGATTTTCCTGCAACAGCGCCTTGAGATAAGCGCACACTGCGGCATGATTCGCCTGAACAGCCGGTGTTTCTGTTTCCTGGCGATGCAGCGTAAGTGCCACTTCCACTTTGCCCCGCGCAATCCGTTTCTGCACCATTTCTTTGATTTTATCTTCCAGATATCCATAACTGCGCGGTAATTTTACCGTACATTCTAAATACCGGTGATTTACAGCACGAATCTCCAAAGCCAGGTCATAGCCGTCCTGTTGTTTCAGCACACGGCCATATCCAGTCATACTGTTCAATGCAATCACCTCTTTCTGTACATTTTCATAATATCTTATTATACCATTTCGCGCATGAAAAATCAAGTGAAAACAGAAAAATTTCATGAAGCGCAAAAAAATGCCGCAGCTTCCGAAGAAACCGCGGCATTTTTATAATATCATGACTATAATATCATGATTGTTCGATCAAATTACTCTTATGCATCCATATCCGGCAGGGAATCAATGATATGTGTCAGGAACTTCAGCAGAGAAACTGCATCCTGTCCATTGATTTCGCCATCCAGCATGTAGCAGTCAGCGTTCTTTGTCTGCTGATCGTTGAAGGTTACAACGTCTGCAATCTTCTTGTTCAGCAGTACAGCGTCAATCAGGCTTACGTTGCCATCCAGGTTGGTGTCGCCCAGCAGGACGTCAGACTCACCTGTAACAGCAGTTGTTGTTGTAGTTACCGGAGTATCAGAATCGGTAGTTGTTGTTGTAACAGCAGTGTCAGTAACAGTTACCTTAACCTCAACGGTGTTGCCGTCCGGATCTGTAACAGTGATCGTGGTTTCACCCTTTTCAACACCAGTTACAGTGCCGTCCTTATCAACAGTTGCAATAGTCGGATCGTTAGATACGAAGTTGCAGCCATCCTTGTTCGGCTTCAGAGCTGTGCTTTCGCCCTTTGCTACTTCAACATCAGACGGAGTTACAACCAGCTTTTCGCTATCGCTGTTATTGTCCGGTGTTACATCCGGATACAGTTCAGCCATAGTACCCAGAGCCATCATGATGTCGCCTGCGTGCCAGAATCTGTGGAGTGTGAAGTAGTAGTCACCAACGTCAACCTTGCCGTTGCCATCAGTATCTTCACCCTCACCATTGTAGTACTTCTGAGCAGTCTGGTACATGGCGGAATCCTCATAGTTCGAACGGATGTCAACAAATGCAACACCGTCTTCGATCTTATCACCGTTCGGCATAGTACCAGTGTAACGGCTCTTGCTCAGAACCTGACCATCACCATTTTTACGAACGCCATCCGGCAGAACCAGCTTGGTTTCCCACAGTCTGTACAGGTTGGTATTGTGGTCAGAAACGCCGAGACCGATATCGTCACGGAACTTGTTCCACTCTCTGTCAAGCAGCTGCTGGGCGAGGTACAGAGACTGCTTTGCCAGTTCAGAAGAATCTGTCTGAGCAGCAGCAGATTTGTTCTTGTAAGAAGTTGCAGCAGAAGCCAGATCAGAGCTGGAAACGCCCTTAGCCTTTGCATAGTAAATCAGAGTATTTGCCAGAGAAGATACGCAGCCCAGGTCACCGTCACCATAACCAACGATGGTGCAGTGCAGGTTGTTATTTTCCTGGTATGTGCCGTTCCAGGTTTCCGGCTGGCCATCAGTATCCGGGCCTGCGGAACCGTGCCAGATCAGGCTGGACGGGATAGAGAAGCTTGTGCCGTCATCTGTTACACCCTGTGTCAGATCCGGTACAACGAAATCCTGTGTGGATTCATCATAGTGCTCATACTTTGCATTGATGGTCTTGGTTCCATTTGCAGTACCCAGGATGGTATTGTCCATGAACCAGCCTACCCAGCGATCCAGAATCTTTTCCAGAGCCTGTGTCAGTGTCAGACCAGTCTGTGCAATCTGAATATCCTGTGCGCCTTCTGTTGTCTTTACAACATAGTAAAGTTCAGCCAGACGCTGTACAGCCCATACCTGGTTACCAATCCAGTGGTTGGAACCCGGGTCAGCGTATACCGGGTGCTCTACATAAGCCATATCATAGAATGTGCTCAGTCCCAGATCGCTGTAGCCTTCATAACGTCCCTTGTAAGAGTTGGTGCATCCGCCGGCGATCGGGCCGTCAGCAGACAGCAGCCACAGATACAGTTCCATCTGTCTTTCCAGAGATGTCTTGAAGTCATCTACTGCGCCCTGGCTCTTCATTTCGCCGCTCATATCGCTGTCATATGCCAGTGCATATGCTGCCAGCGGGTTCTGGTAGAATTCGTGCATGTGAGATGCACCGATCTGCCATGCCCAGGTGCCGTCGATTGCGCCGCCCCAGGAAGTGTACCAGTTCATCAGATAGTGCTTACCGGTATTTGCATCGCCGTAGTCAGCATACTGTGCATTCTGACCAGACGGGATGGTGTTACCGACACCAATCTTCTTGTAGTACTTATCGTACATATTGTTACGGGTTTCATCACCCATTTTTGCTGCCAGCTTTGTCAGAGACTGCTTGCCGCCCCACTTGGAGTCAACCATGTTCGCATCGTTCTCGCCGACACCCCATCTATTAGCTGCATATACAGCCTGGATTGCACGGTCTTCTGCGTCCGGTGCGTTGGTGTAAGACCACTGCTCAGCCGGATTGTCTTCGGTATTGAAGAAGCCCTTCATACCATTAGAGCCGTTCAAGCCATAGCCCTTATTGTGCAGATCAACGCAGGCATGCGGGATAGTTTCCCAGCAGGATTCCTGCTCACCGCGCTGGAAGGTGTTGATCAGTGTGAAGGAACCGGCTACATTCTTCTGCTTGCCGGTGTTGCCATTCTTGCTGCCAAATCCATACCAGTCATCTACGTCAGCCAGCCAGTGCATCAGGTACAGACCTTCGTCAGAACCGTATGCATTACAGAAATAAGAGTGAATCGGGTTAGAAGCCTTGAAGTCGCCCTTCATGCCGGTCGGATAGCTTTCAATCTGCTCCCACTCACTGCTGTAAGTTGCAGACAGGCTACTGCCCTTCTGCATGAACTGTGCCTGTACATCCGGGATCATGGTAGATTCCATGGTCTTCCATGCCTTTGCAGTATCGCCTACAGAGTCGGTAGAAGCGTCCTTAGTTGCGCCCTTTACTTCGATTTCGCCATTGTTTGCCTTGTTTACGATGTTATCGCGCATTGCTGCAGCCCATACCAGGTAAGACAGTGCTTCAGAAGTGGTTTCGTGGCCGTAGTCCGGAGCCTCGATACACAGTTCTTCAACAGAGTGATACGGAACGCCCAGGCCGCCGTTAACGGTAGATGTGCTGCTCATGTAGCCGTTAGACACACCGTTGGTGATAACGTCATCATACAGTGACATAAACCGCTGTGCATAGGTTGCATCGCCGTATGCTTCTTCCTTTGTTCTGGTTCCGGCAGCTGAAGCGGCAGTCGGCAGAATTGCTGAGCATGTCATTGCAGCTGCAAGAATCGCAGCCAGAACGGTTTTGCTTTTCTTGAATTGCATTTAAGAAATTCCCCTCTCATGAAAAGTAAGTAAGAATAGATGAATGAACCGCACCGCTTATCCTTTCTTAAGTATTCTCAGAAATAAAAGCAGTATACACGCCAGTCCGGCGCAGCGGCAAAAATGTTTCGGTACTCTGCATTTTCACAAAATGCACATACTGAGTCCTACTTTTATAACTTGAATTATACACCCCTTCCGAAAAAATGTCAACCATTTTCACAATTTTAGCCTGTGAAATTCGTCTTTTTTGTAGCAATGTACAGATTCACGCTTTCCGTTTTGTGCACTATGACCTGTACTTTTGCGCTGAAGTCCATATTTTCAGACGCTTTTTTCGTTTTCTCACAACCACCAGCATTTTTTCACACTCCTTTCACAGAAGTATGGCATACTCAATTGCAGCAGTTTTTGCAATACTTGCCATGTTTTACGATGGAACATAGGTTTGTTTTATCCATTTTTGCTATATTTCATAATATGATTACATTTCGCACATGACAAAGACATGATATTCTGCGATAATATAAAGTAACTGCCGAATGCCGGGACAAGCACCGGCGGAAAGGAGCACGCGATGGTTGAAATCCAAAATCTAACCAAATATTATGGGAACAAAGCAGCCTTAAAAGGTGTCAGCTTTACCATAAACGAAAATGAAGTCTTAGGATTTCTGGGACCGAACGGTGCCGGGAAATCCACAACACTGAACATTGTTGCGGGGGTAATCCCCTCCACCAGCGGTACCGTTAAAATTCAGGGCTACGATATTGCGCAGCAGCCGGTCAAGGCAAAGCGCTGCATCGGCTTTTTGCCGGAAATTCCCCCGGTATATCCGGACATGAAGGTAAAGGAGTACCTGCATTTCGTTGCCGGACTCAAAGGCATTCCTGGTGCGAAACGCAGCGTGGAAGTAAACCGGGTCATGGAGCTTTTGAAAATCACAGATATGCAAAAGCGACTGATCCGCAACCTGTCCAAGGGCTATAAGCAGCGTGTGGGATTTGCCCAGGCGCTTCTGGGAGATCCGCCGGTGCTGATTCTGGACGAGCCGACAGTTGGTCTCGACCCCACACAGCTTATGGAAGTCCGGAACCTGATTCTGGATCTCAAGCACAATCATGCGATTATCCTGAGTTCTCACATTCTGGGCGAAATCAGCGCTGTCTGCGACCGGATTGTTGTCATCAACCACGGCGAGATCAAGGCCGATGACACCATTGATAATCTGGAGGAGAGCATGGAAAGCGGCACCGTCCTTCGTCTCAAGGTGCAGGGCAGCTCGCGGGAAGTGCCCCGCGTAGCAAGAGCCGTAGAGGGTGTCCGCAAAATCGGCAACATCCAGTTTGTCAAAACCGGTATCTATACATATGATGTGGAACTGGAGGACGAAAGCGCCCGGAACGCACTCTTGTCCGCACTGCTTCAGCATCAGCTGGAAGTGCTGGAAGTAACCACCGAAAAGAAGAATCTGGAACAGGTATTTGTCAACCTGGTCAACCAGCCGGCAAAGCGCGCCGGGCTGAAGGATTTGCTGGCAGAAATGGAAGCCGAAGATTCCGAGGCCGAAACAGCAGCAAAAACAGACGATGCTGCCAAGCCGGAATCCGATGCACAAAACCAAGAGGAGGAATAATGCCGCATGTTTGCACTATATAAAAAGGAGTTACAGAGTTACTTTCTGTCCCCAATCGCCTATTTTGTCATTGCATTTTTCATGGCAACATTTTCTCTTACATTTATAATGGATATTTCCAACGTATCCTCTGCAACTTATGAATTTTCATTCTCTTCCATCTTTTATGTCAATCTGTTCTACTTTATCTTCCTGCTGCCGTTGCTGACCATGCGCGCCTTTTCAGAAGAGCGAAAGAACGGAACCGAAACACTTTTGCTGTCCAGTCCGTTGAATGTAACGCAGATTGTCATGGCAAAGTTTCTTGCCACAGCAACCATTCTGCTGATTATGCTGGCCGTTTCTCTGTTTTACCCGATTGTTGCCACCATTTATGGCCGCGTCATCTGGTCCAGTCTGATCTGCACGTATATCGGATTCTTCCTGTTTGGTCTGGTCTGCATTGCGCTGGGTATCTTTATTTCTTCCCTTACAGAAATGCCGATTCTGGCAATTCTGATCAGTGAACTGGCGATGCTGCTTCTGCTGCTGATGGATAACATGAGCCAGACCGCATACCTTTCTTCCATTCCGATTCTTTCCGATGTTCTGAACTGGTTTTCCAATCAGACAAAATTCTACATCTTTTCACAGGGCCTCCTGCGAATCTCGGATTTGCTGGGCTATCTCACGGAAATTCTCGTATTCCTGACATGGACGATTATTTCCATCGAAAAAAGACGCTGGAGCAGGGGGTAACATACTATGAGTCAAAAAGAACATCGTTTCCGCAATTGGAAAAACACCAAATTTTCCAGTGTAGCATGGATTATGGCCATACTGGTGCTGGTAATTGCCGTGGTAATCAATATGATTATCGCACGCCTGGATTTCAGCTGGGACATTTCACCGAACAAGCAGTACAGCCTTTCTTCCACAACAGAATCCTATCTGGACGAACTGGATCAGAAGGGCGTAACCGTAGACTTCTATCTGCTGGCGAAACTGGACGATCTGGAAAAGGATACGGAGTCTCTCTCTCTCTATCGTGCCCTGCTGGCCTACAGCGCCCATGATTGCATCAATCTGATCTCCTTCGATCCGAACAAGGATGATGCCACCATGGAGAAGATCAACTCCGACAATGCCTACACCCTATCTACCGGTGACATGGTCTTTGTATGCGGCGACAACAAGAAGCGCCTTCCAGGCTCCTCCATGTATCGCACCACAACAGATTCTGACGGCAACGTCACAGATGAAAGCTTCGAGGGCGAAAACCTGATTACCGGAACCATCAAGGGCGTGGCGGAAGGCTATACCCCTACTGTATACTTCCTGACCGGGCACGGCGAGAAGAACCTGGATCAGTACTCCACCTTTACTACCAATCTGATCAACTATAACTACGAGGCAAAGACACTCAATCTGTCTGAACTGGATGCCGTACCGGATGATACTGCACTTGTACTGGTTGCCGGCCCTACTGCGGACATTACAGACAATGAACGGGCTAAGCTGGAAACCTATCTGGAAAACGGCGGAAATATCACTTTGATGATGTCCCCGAACGAAGGAAAGTTCGCGTATACCAATCTGGAAGAGATCATGGATAACTACGGTTTCACCATGGACTATGACCGGGTTTACGAGACCAACTCCGACTATCACATCTCCGGTGATGACAAGACCATTCAGTGCCAGCTGAACGAACTGGAAGATAACAGCGATGCAGCAGACCTCACCTCTTCCCTGATCAACCAGGGACTGATTCCCTTTATGACGGAGTCCCGGAGCTTTACCTACTATGACAATGCGGGTGCTTATACCATTGCGCCGCTGATCACTTCCTATGACAGTGCTGTTGGTGAGCCTTACGGCGGTGTCAGTGATGACCCGTCCGAAAAAACTGGTGCTATGACTCTGGCTGCACACTCCACCAACAATTCCTGGAATTCGAAGATGGTGGTATTCGGCAGCGCCGACTTTATTGATGATGAGCACGTTACCAGTGAAACGGTAATCATTCCGGTATACCTGCTGCTGAGTACGATCAGCTGGATGTATGACAGCGATCTGGATATGCAGATTCCTACAAAGACTGCGACAACAGATTACATCTCCCTGCAAAACGAAAGCTTTGCCCGTTCTCTCATTGTGGTTCTCACCATTATTCCGGTGATAATCATGGTAGTGGGCATTGTAATCTGGATTAAACGCCGCAATTCCTAAGTACCAGGAGGCATACGTTATGAAACGACAACTGATTCTGGGATTGATTCTGGTTCTCCTGGCCGGCGCCGCTTTTGGGACCTATTTCTTCGTAGATTACTATCAGGCACAGAAGGAAGCCGCAGAGATAGAAAAGGCCAAGGCATTGCAGCTAAGCGATCTGAATTCGGATGATATCCAGACCATCACGATCCATACAGCAGATATGGATTACACCCTGGAAAAAGGAAGTTCCTCCAACCAGTGGAATATAGCAGAAGGAAGCTCTGACATGAATGTCAACAATTCCTATCTTTCCACCATATGTACATACGGCTCTGCGCTGACTGCCAGCGAAGATCTGGGAACTGTCAGTGATACAGACAAGGAAAAATACGGCCTTACAGATCCGATTATCATTTCTCTTGCAACAGATACAGACAAAGTTACACTGTCTATCGGCAAACAAACAGCAACAAAAGAATACTACTACGTTATGCGAAGCGGAGATGACCATGCTTATCTGGTTCCTTCCAGTACAGCACAGTATCTGGCCGCTAATGAAACCACGCTCCGCTATCGTTACATTGTAGCCGATACTTCGTCACCGTTCACTGTTCTTTCTTTGCAGCGGGACGGCACCGATGTGTACACCATGGAAAATCAGGACAACACCTGGAAAATGACTGTTCCCTATGATCTGCCGATTGCGCTGGATAATTCCAAGCTTTCTTCTCTGACTATTTCGCTTCAGGAATTGCAGATTGAAGAGTTCGCGGCCAAAGATGTGACTGAAAAGGACTATGCCGCATACGGCGTAGATCACCCGGCTTATCAGCTGAAGCTGGAACAGGAAAACGGAGACACCACCACACTCCTCTTCGCAGAATATGATCCGCTGGTGTCCAGCTACGTCAACTGTCTCCATGTGGAATCCAATGAGATCTTTACATTTGATTCCTCCAGCCTCTCTTTCCTACAGGCAAATGCTTCTGATTATCTGATGAAATCGCTGTACAGTCCCACAATGGATACTGTTTCGACGCTGAGTATTCAGTATAAGGGTTCTTATAACGATCAGACACTGGATTTCCAGACGACATTTACCATGGATTCTTCTACTGGTACCTACAGCTGTGACAACACTGACTTTTCCAATGCAGGCACAGAAACTGTTAATGCATTCCAGAAGCTGTATACACAGGCAACTGGTCTTTCTTATGAAGAGATTCAGCCGGATGCCGCTGTACCGACAGAGAGCGGATCTCCTGCCCTTACCATGACGTACACTTTAAAGGATGGCACAGTACATACGGTGCAGCTGTATGCAAACGATGACAAAACCTACTGGGCGTACATCGATAATCAATTCAGCTATGCACTGGTTCGCCAGCGTGCCCTCAGCGGAAACGGCAAGATGCTGGAATGCTATACCGAATTTATGAAAGCATTTCAGGAAGCCGCCAGCTGACGAAAAAATTAGTTTCAGATCAGAGACCGGAATAAAGCTCCGGTCTCTTTTTTTGAAACTGTGTAAGATCATGCCGAACACTTTTCCCGAAAAAGCAATTGAATATACGGATATTTCCGACAAAAGACCACAAAGTCACAGGAATTTCGACAAAAATCCGGAATCCGCGCACGGATTTTCCCCCAATATCCTGCAAAAATATTGACAAATCCGGAGAAACATATTATAATGTTAAGTAGGTGTCTATTCAAATAATACCAACTCTGTACATTTTCACTGAATATCCTGTGCATATCTGACGCAGGAATTCTATGTGCTTTCTTTTTTCAGGTGGATATTATACTGCAGGCAGCAAGGGGAACATTTTGTTGACTGCTTTGATCAGATGCTGTTTTATCTTTGCATATACGGCTTGCAAAAATGCTGCTTCTGATAGCAGATACAATGCACCGGAAAGCTTTTCACACACAAAAACAACAGTTTCAGGATTGGCTTTATGCAGGAAATCAACCGGGGTTTGTATCCAGCCGGAATTTTTGAAGAGGTGTAACAATGAGGATTCACGAAAAAAGATGGCAGAAAAATTCAAGATTTGGGATTCAAGTCACAATCGGCGTTGTATGCGGACTAATTGTCCTGATCTTTTTAATCGTGCTGCTGACGCAAACAGGAAAACCGAAAATTCGGAAAACAACCGGCTCCGCTGCTTTTAATGTGCAGGTTGCCACTGCCAACCAAATTACAGGAACCGAAGCACCTACAGAAGCGCCTACAGAAGCCGGACAAATTTCCATTACCGGCGCTCCTGCTGCTGCCGCTGACTTGGTAGAACTGACGGGCGCAAATCTGACCAGCCAGCATGCAGTTTTGCTGGACGTGGATCAGAATACCATTCTAGCGCAACGCGATCCGGAGGGAAAAATCTATCCGGCTTCTATGACAAAGGTTATGACACTGCTGGTGGCAGTTGAAAATATTGATGATCTCAATGACACATTTACCATGACCAACTCCATCATTGATCCGCTGATTGCCGCAGAGGCTTCCCGCGCAGGCTTTGAGGATGGAGAAACAGTTACCATCACAGACCTGCTCTATGGCATTGTGCTGCCTTCCGGCGCAGATGCTACAGCCGCAATTGCACAATATGTCAGCGGTACAGAAGATGCCTATGTGGAACTGATGAACCAGAAGGCGCAGGAACTGGGACTGGAACACACCCACTTTGTCAACACCAGTGGTCTGCACGATGAAAATCACTACAGCACTGCGCTGGATATTGCAAAGCTGATGGAATACGCTATGCAAAATGATACCTGCCGGGAAATTCTGAGCACACAGAATTATACCACATCGAAAACTTCTCAGCATCCGGACGGCATCCCTCTGGAAAGCACCATGTTCAGCCGGATGTATGGCACCGAAGTAGACGGCGTTACCATCCTTGCCGGAAAAACCGGATACACGGATGAAGCCGGAAACTGTCTGGTTAGCTATGCAAAGGATGACGAAGGAAAAACCTTTGTTGCTGTGACCGCAAAGGGCACAACCTATAAGCGTGCGATTTATGACACCTTTGCACTGTACGGCATCATTCATGATGGTTACCCCATGCCCACAGACCTGGATGCTGTGGTAACAGATGCAAACGGCAATGCAGTTGAAGCAGATTCTGAAACCACTACCACAACTGCCTCCATAAGCTAATCGAACAGTCCATTAATCCCTCTGGCAATAGAAATTTAAGAGGAAAGGAGGCGGATATGCCATGCCGAGCCGAAAGCGACGACATCTTAGTCCTGCCGGATTTCTCCTTGCCCTTGCACTCCTGATTGCCGCAATTTTTGCAGCAGACGGAATTGCACGCATGTTTCTCCAGACAAACGAAGAAAACATTGTCGGAATCGGCGGCTTTTCTACAGCTGACTCTTCCGCCGCCTCTGCCGACAACAATACCACAGATACCCCAGACGGCAATGCTACACAAGCACCTGCCTCCGATGAAACTGTATTGCAGTTGACTGCGGATCAGATGAAAAACGGCTCCCTTATTCTGGCGGATACAGCACATCCCTATCAGGGATCCCAGAGTTTTTCAGATTTTTCTGCCATTACTGATGAAAATGTAAAGGTACGCAGCAGTACCTTGCCGATTCAACAGGAAGCCCAGCAGGATCTCTGTTCGCTCTTTGATGCATATTCCGCCGCAAATGGATGGGCAAATCTGCAAATTTACAGTACCACTGATACCACGCTGGATGCCTCCTCCATTTATACCAATGTGCTTCCCGACCGGAACACCGGCTACGGCTTCGACATTGGTTTGATCACCAGTACTGGCGAGGTAGTTCCATACATCAAAAAGCACAATGAATGGATGGTCACCAATGCATGGCAGTACGGATTTGTGGTTCGCTATCCCAGCGATAAGACAGAAACTACAGGAATTGCCTATGCACCGCATCACTTTCGCTATGTCGGAAAGCTGCATGCTGCTATCATGCATGACAATGGCTTCTGCCTGGAAGAATATATTTCCTACCTGAAAAATTATACTCTGGATTCCGGCGGCCTTTCTTACACACTGGACAGTGGTTCCTACACGATCTACTATGTTCCGGCTGATGCCAACGGAACGACAACTGTAACGCTTCCGAAGGATGCCGTTTACACCGTGTCCGGAGACAATCAGGGCGGTTATATTCTGACGGTTACGAATACCGCGGGCAACACTGTTGCTTCCGCTTCGGAAGACACCACTGCACAAACCACAGAGTCGCTTCCCACAGAAACGACCGGTTATCTGTACCAATAAAAATCCATTAAAAAATCCCTGTGAATTTCAAGCTTCACAGGGATTTTTTTTGTTGCCTTTTATGCAGTGACCAGGCTTAGTCTACAATTTCAATGATTTCTTCCCATGTCACGCTTTTTCCGGCGGACTGGTACGAGTAGTATGTCAAAACATACAGTGCATCCTGAATAGTAATGTCTCCGTCAATATCCAGCCGAATCATCAGCCAGCGGTTGATAAACATATCTTCCGGATAGAACATATAAGCACCGTTTCCGGCAGCATGTTCTGCGTAGTATACCAGTACTGCATAGGCATCCTGGATATCCACTGCGCCGTCCAGATTGGCATCTCCCACCATCTGGGGAATGAAAACCGTCGTAGTTGTTCCGCTGAGCTGTGTTGCTCTGGTGACAGTTGTAATCGTTCGTTTTCTGGTCGTAGTGGTTGGTTTGGTTAAGCTGGTAGTAGTTGTTGTTGTGGTGGTAGATTCCGTTGTGATAGTTGTAGAAGTGGTGGTAGATTCCGTTGTGGTAGTTGTAGAAGTGCTGGTAGTAGTTGTTGTGATGGTCATAGTGGTGGTTGTTGTCATCACAGTAGTCATACTTGTACTTGTAGTAACTGTCACACTAACCGTCGGGAGCGTGGTTATGGATGACGTTGTTATCGGTGTAGTTGTAGTCTGTGTTTCAGAAGCAGTGGTCTGCGTTGTTGTGGAAACTGATGCAATAGACGGCCGCGTCACACGGGTAACAATTGTTGTTGTGGTGGTGGTAGTCTGTCCTGAGATGATCGGCCGTGTAGGTCTGGTAGGGATAGTAGAAGTCACTGTAGTCGTTGAAGTAGATGTTTGAATACTAGGCCGTGTGTGACGTGTCTGGAGGGTTGTCGTTGTTGTTCCGGTAGAGGAAGCCGATGTTGTGGTAATCGGCATACTCTCTGTTGCGGTAGTGGAAGTAACAGACCGTGTTGTGCTCTGCGTAACAGAAACTGTGGTAACCAGCAACGTAGTTGCCGTTGTAGTATCTGTTGTCACAGGTTTGGTCACAGCTGTAGTAGCAGGGGTCGTAATCGTTTCTGTACTGCTGGAAGATGTAGTTGTAACTGTACTGGTTACTGTCAGACGCTCTGAGGTAGTCGTGACAGGCTGTTCGGTTTCCGTTGTGGTTGTAGTTGTAGTTGTGGTTGTGGTTGTAACTGTAGTAACAGGGGTAGTTGTGGTAGTTGCAATCGGTTTTGCATACAACACACGAGTCCCGGAAACAGCTTCATAGTTCTGCGCATCTGAAGGGATGTAGTCCCAGGAAAGCGTCTGCTCCCCTTCTGTCAGTCGGGACGGCATTCCTGCACTCCATGACACGGAACCAGGTGTACTGTTTTCTGTCAAGGTGATTTCCGGCACAGCATCCCCGGCTGTATAATCTCCTTCCGGAGAAAGGACAACCGCAACTATAGGAGAAGCCTTCAAAATGGAGAACGGAACCAGAACAGATCCTGTCCACTTCTTCCCATTCTCTGCCTGAATGATGGCAGCCGCAGTTCCGGCATTACAGTTGTTTTCATAGGTAATGGTGTAGTCTTCTCCCGGACTCAGCAGCACACCATCCAGTACCACCTGAAATTCTGGTGTCTGTAGATCCCCATTATAAATCAATGTTGTTTCATCCACACGGCTGATCACTGCGGCACCAATGGGAATCTCCGAAAGCACCAGCGTAGTTTGCAAAAGAACCCCGGCATTTCCGGTCTGATAGGTATAGGAAACCGCCTCTTGCGGATGCAGAATTTTCACTTCTGTTCCGGTACGGACAGCATTGCTCCAGTCACCGGTTCGCTCCGGATTAAAGTACGTCCAGTCTGCGGTAGAAAACGTCAGCGTCTGCGTATCAGAAAGCACAGGCGTAATTTCTGCCGTGCAGTTGCTCAGATCACAGGTTGTCACATTTGCCAACGGCGAGGCCAGAAGAGACAGGAGCGGGTTCTCTCCAGCAGAAAGCGAAGTGAGATCCATTTGCAGGGACAAATCCAGGAAGGAAAGCTGATTGTCTGCGCAATTGAGCGTTTTCAAGGCCAGCAGCTTTTCCAGACTCAGATGTTGCAATGCATTGCCATGGCAGTCCAGATCGATCAGGGCTGCGCTGTCCGCAGAAAAGGATTTCAGTTGATTCTGACTGCAATCCACCTGCTCCAAAACAGAAAAACCGCTGAAATCCAGATCCGTCAGCTGATTTTCTGCGCAGTGCAGAATCCGCAGCTTCTCCGGATTTTGCAAAGAAAGCGTTGTAATGCTGCATTGTGCGCAATTCAGCGTTTCCAGAAGCGCACTTTCCGGAACTGTCAGCGATTGCAGCGCTGTATTTCCGTGACAATCCAGAGATAGCAGCGCCGGAAATGCGGAAAGCTGCAATTCTGTCAGCGCATTTTCAGCGCAGTTCAGGCTTGTGAGCGTTTCTGCTGCGTGTCCCAATGACAAGGTTGTCAGCTGATTCTTGCTGCAATCCAGTTCTGTCAGCTGCTCTGACAAATTCTCCGGCAGGCTGGTTAATGCATTATTCGAACAATTCAAAACTGACAAGTTCAAAAGGTACTCCAGTCCTGTCAGATCTGCAATTCCATGTCCGGAGATGTCCCACGTGGTTACTGCTTCAGATTCGGAAGCTTCCAGCAGGCCATTGTCATTTCGATCCAGTTCCTGCCGCACCAGCTGCCGGAGTGCTTCATCCGGAAAATGGGCTGCATCAATGGGAATCGAGGTTTCTTCGGCCAAGACCGGAATCAACTGAAAGTCTACGGTTTTGGTCGAATTGGCAGCATCCAGCTGATAAGTATAAGTCACTGTAGAAAGATCCGGCTGTACTGTGAGTGTCATTCCGTCACACGCAGCATTCTTCCAGCTGTTCGCCACAACCCGGTCTATCTCCCATTCCGAAGGCATCTGTGTCAGATCGTATGTGAGAATTGCCTTTACTTCGATGGTACGGCTGTTTCCGCTTGCATTCACTTCCTGTAAATCCAAAAGCCCGGTTACATCCAGCGATACAAGGCGGTTTCCCTGGCAGTTTAATTTCAGCAGCTGCTGACAAGAGGAAACATCCAGCTGCGCTAAGGCGTTGTCCTGGCATTCCAGATATTGCAGTGCCGTAAGCCCTTTTAGGGATAGAGATTCCAGCGCGTTGTCATAGCAATAAAAGTAAACCAGCGCCGACTGCTCCGGAAGAGAAAGATCGGTCAGGAGATTGGCTTCACAGGAAAGATAGGCCAGATTCGTCAAGGTGCTGACATCCAGAGATTCCAGGGCGTTATAAGAGCAATACAGGCGCTTTAAATTGGATAGCTGCTCTACATGGAGTGCTGTCAGGTTATTTCCGGCGCAGTTGAGTTCTTCCAGCGCAGAAAGATTGGCAATTGTGATCTCCGTCAATGCATTGTTAGAACAATTCAACTTTTTCAGCGAGGTTAAATATTCCACGCCAGTTAAGTCTGCAATATCCAGGCCGGATATTTCCACATCATCCGCCCGGCTTAATTCTTTGACGGAAAAATAGCCGTCCCGGTTGCTGTCAAATTTGCTCTTCAAGTAATTGCGAAAGGCATCATCAGGAAAATGCGCCGCATCAATGGAAATCTGTGTCTCAACAGATGCTTCCGGCACAATGGTAAATAAAATCCCTGTCTCTACGTTTCCGGCAATCAGATCATAAATGTAGGTGACTGGCTGAGTGATATCTGTCACATAGAGTGCTTTTCCATCGGTCACAGCATTGGTCCAGCTGTCCGACTCTACATGGGAAACATCGAATTCCCCCGGCAGATCTGCAAAGGAAATCCGATTCACAAAATCCGCTGGGATGCTGCTGCTGTTTTTGGAGCCATAGCAGGTCAGTTCCGTCAGAGAAGTAGCAACCTGTACAGAGGTCAGCTGATTGCTGGCGCAGCGAATCACCTGCAATTGTGTCTGATTTCTCAAGTTCAGCGATTTCAGCTGATTGAAGGAGCAATTGACAGATTCCAGCATCGGATTTTGTGTCAGATCCAGCTGCGAAATTCCCACAGAAGCGCAGTTGAGAATCCGAAGATTTGGCGTTTGCGACAAATCCAGTGCATCCAGATGATTCTGATTGCTGCAATCCAGCTCAGTAAGCCCGGAAAGACCAGTCAAGTCCAGTTCCTGCAACTGGTTGTACATACACGTGAGCACGGTAAGATTCGGGAATGCAGAAGGTTCCAGCTGTGTCAGCCGATTATTGCCGCAGCGCAGCACAGAGAGTGCTGGAAGTGCTTCCAGCGTCATAGTTCTGATGCTGTTATCACTGCAATCCAGCGTATGCAGCCGGGAGAGGCCGGAAATTGTCAGCTCATTCAGCTTATTGCCGGAACAATTCAAGCTTTGCAGTGCTGTCAAATAAGAGATTCCTGTCAAATCCCAGATATTCCGATTGGACACATCCAGTTCCGTTACCTGTTGTATCTCCTTTTGTGACAGCATGCCATTCTGGTCGGTGTCCAGGGCTTCCACTGCACTGCAGAAGACACTATCCGGAAAGTGTGTCTTGTCAATTGCAATTTCTACTTCCACCGGATACAATGTAAATGTAACAGTCTGGCTTCTGGCGGTGTCTACATAATAGGAATAGGACACCGGCTTCTGCAAATCCGAAATGGTAAGCACACCATTGGCAACACTTGCATTTTGCCAGCTGTCTGCCGCTACGCAGTCCAGATCAAAATCTGTTCCCAATTCCTGCAATGAAATGCATCCGTCCGCGCCTACTGAAAGAGACACTGCGTTCCCATCCGCAGTCAAATCCGCAACAGGGATGCTCCCCAGATTCAGGGCTGTCAGACGGTTTCCGCTGCAATTTAACGTTTGCAGGACAGGAAGTGCTGTGACATCCAGCGATGTTAAGAGATTGGATGCACAATTGAGCACTGTGAGTGACGGCAGCACGGACAAATCCAGTGCTTTCAGCTGGTTTCCAGAACAATTCAGCGTAGTGAGCGCCGGCAGTACAGAAAGATCCAATGTCTGCAATTGGTTCTGGCTGCAATCCAGTTCCTTCAAATTGGAAAAGAGAGAAAGTCCTGTATAATCTGATACGCCGGTTCCGGAAAGGGAAAGCATTGTCACAGCATCCAGTTCTTCCTGAGAGAAGAACCCATTCTGGTCTTTGTCATAAGCGCTTCCAGATAGAACTTCACGCAGCGCAGCGTCTGGAAAATGGTTGGCATCAATCTTAACCAGATACGCCGGATCCTGCTGAGGATGCAGTGTAAATACCGCCGTTGCAGAAGTGTCGGCCGTGTTGATCTGATAGGTATATGTCACCGGAGCAGTGATATCCAGGATATAGAGCCGCGTTTCTCCTTCTGATGTAAGAAGGGTACCGTTGGTAAAAAACGGCGTATCTGAGCTGGCATCTGCGGGAGCCACACGCGAAACATCAAATCCCGGCAGCGCAGATAAATCCGCATAATAAAGCGTATCATCACTGCCGGAAACGGGAATTGCTGAAATCTTCGCTGCATTATTTTCACAGGTACAGGAGGTCAGCTGGGATAAACTTGTAATATCCAGGCTGGTCAGATGGTTGCCGCTGCAATCCAGTGTGGTTAAATTCGGCACTTTGGAGAAATCCAGTTCTGACAGCTGATTCTCACTGCAATTGAGAATTTGCAACATGTTACCAGACAGCTGCAACTCTGTAAGCTGGTTGTTGCTGCAATCCACAGAAAGCGGAGTGGTTGTCTCCGGCAACGTCAAGGATGCAATCTGATTTCCCGTACAGTTCAAAATCCCCAGAATTTTGTTCTGAGAAAGATCCAGTTCCTTTAAATTTGTACCGATACAGTTTAGGAGCATCAGATTGGAAAAGCAGGAGATTCCTGTCAAGTCCTCTAGTTCCGCATATTCTGCCCCTGTCAGAGAAATGGAATTGGTTTGCTGAATTTCTGCCGAAGACAGGAAGCCGTCTTTCGGCGATGTGTCAATTTGATTGGAAACATAATTGCGAAAAACGGTATCGGGGAAATGCTCCGCTGTAATCGCTATAGGCGTTTCTTCCTGTCCCGCTGCCTCCGCAGGCATAATTCCAATATTCCATCCCAGCAGAAGCGCCAGCAGCGCACTGCCAATTTTCTGCATCCTTCTTAGCTGCAGGTTCATATCCATTCTCCTCTCAAAAGAAACCACGCTCTTCTGACATTTTCTCATGCAATTTATGAGAATGCTCTCAAAAAAGTTACTCGAAATTTGTATAATTTGATCAATCTATTTGTCCGTAAAAAATGGTTTTTAGTCAATTTGATTATACCACTTTTTGAGAAAAATGTCAAACGGATTCATGCGAATATTCGTAAACTTTTGCGCAATTAGATTGCATTTTCCCAAAATAAAAAGAATCTGTGATATCGTCAGTTTTTACAAAAAGCCACTTGACAAGATGGAAAAAATAGATTATAATGATAGAAATTAGTGTGTATTCCTGTTGTAACATCATTTCGCATTTTGACGACACCTGACATGGAAAGGAACGTTCGTTTTGACGTTTCTGTGTGGCTGTACACAGCAGGAGTATGCCCTGACATTAAAATTTGTGCGGTATATCACGTTTGCATTCGAAAGGAGAGGCAAACCGGCACGTATTCCCGTAAGCCCCATTGACTGGCAAAAAGACTCCAGTACTGTACTTTGCCGGAAAGAGGTGTGCTGTTTTTTTTCTGGGAAATGTGCTAAAATACCGCCTGTCCTATGTTCAAATGTGTCATTACACAGAAAGGAGCTTTTTTCATGAAATCCAACTGGAAAAAGACAGTAGCGGGAATCGTTGCAATTGCAACATTGATTCCTGCATGCTTTAGCAGTGTTTACGCTGCATCCCCCTCAGATACAACGGACGGTACATCCATTGTGATGGATGCGCCAACCTATGAAGAGCCAATGCCGGAAGACGAAGTAGCAGCGCAAATTGCATCTGATCTGGAAAGCACTGCGCCTTCCATCGATCTGCCGGTGGCAGGCACGGAAGAAACCGTAGTCGGCGAGGATGACATCTATACATCCGATGACGGCTTGTTCCAATACAAATTGGTTGGCGAAAAGGTTCATATTGTTTCCTGTGCAGACGAACTGGAAGACGTTGTTATCCCGGAAACCATTGATGATGTCGAAGTCAACTACATTGAAGCTGAAGCATTTTATGGAAAGCAAAATCTGAAATCGGTTGTTATGCCGGATACCATTGTTGGCATCGGCGCCAGCGCATTCTGTGCCTGCACCAATCTGACGGATGTTACGCTGTCCAAGAATCTGCTGTCCATCAACTCCAGCGCATTCTGTATGTGTACTTCTCTGAAAAATATTGAGCTGCCGGACAGCCTGTTTTTCATTGGTGACGAAGTATTCTCCTTCTGTAATGCACTGGAATCTGTTACCATTCCCGGCAGTCTGACCACAATTGGCGCTACCATGTTCTCCAACTGTAGCAATCTGACTACGGTTATCATGGAAGAAGGCGTACAGTCTATCGGCGCAAATGCCTTCTTCAACTGCACTGCGCTGAAAAACATTCAGTTCCCGGAATCTTCACTGGTACGAATTTTCGGAAATGCGTTTGCATACTGCGGTCTGGATTCCATTGATATTCCGGACAGTGTAACAAGCATTGCAACAGGTGCATTTATCCACTGCCAGAACTTGAAATCGGTTAAGCTGCCCAGCAATCTGACAACTATCCGAAAGGACGCATTCTCCTACTGCGGATTGGAAGAGGTTGTGATTCCAGAATCCGTTACTGCGATTAAATCCGGCGTCTTCTCCTATTGCACAAAACTGAAATCAATTCAGCTGCCCAGCAAGCTGGAAGAATTGGGAGACATTGTGTTCTACGGCTGTTCTTCTCTGGAATCCATCACCATTCCGGATTCTGTAAAGGAACTGTGCAACAGCACCTTCTACCGCTGCACCAGCCTGAATCAGGTGAATTTCGGAAATGGTTTGACAAAGCTGGGCGATGCTGTTTTCTATGGCTGTGATGGACTAACTGATATCACAATTCCGGATACTGTCACCTACATTGGAGAAAGCACCTTCTCTGACTGCTCCGGTCTGGAATCTGTTACATTAGGAAACGGCCTGACCAGAGTCGGAAAGTGGACATTCTACAACAATACAAACTTGAAAAACGTTACATTTGGTTCTAACATGACCAAAATTGACAACTACATGTTCTATCGCTGCTCCGGACTGGAATCCATTACAATTCCGGATAATATCCAAAGTGTTGGCCAATACGCATTTGCCGGCTGTACTGCATTGAATCAGGTTACATTCCCGGAAACAATGAGCAGCATTGGAAAGACCTCCTTTGTAAACTGCGATTCCTTGAAAAACGTTACAATTCCCAAAAATGTATCTTTAATTGACGCAAATGCATTTGGATACAATCTGAACAATGACACTCTGACGAAAAATGACGTTATTACAATTACTGGTTATCGCAACACAGCTGCACAGGATTATGCAACAATGAATGATATTCCGTTCATCGCATTGGATCCTGAAGAATCCTCTACAACAACTACTACTGATGTCACAGTAACAACAACTACCGAAACCATTGAACCTGGTACTGTTTACTGCGGTGATGTTAACCTGGACGGAAAAATTGATCTTACCGATTCTGTTGTACTGAATAAAGCCACTGCCGGCACCGTTGATTTGGGTGAAAGTGCTCGTGCTAATGCCGACTGCAATACAGATGGTGAAATCAACGGTAATGACGCAATTCTCTTGCTGAAGTTCCTGGTACACAGCATTGATACTCTTCCGTATATAGAGGAATAACCTTTCAAAGAGTCCCAAGATGCAAAACCCCCGATACAAGATGTATCGGGGGTTTTGTATATGGTAAAAGTATCTGTGCAGTTATGAGAAGTCAGATGCAGAAAGCACAAAAAAGGGAGTCTCAAATGAGACTCCCTTTTTGTGAATAAGAAGAAGCCGGCATTGACCAATTTTCCCAGGTCGAGAAGACCAAGTATCGTAGGCGCGAAAGAGCTTAACTGCTGTGTTCGGAATGGGAACAGGTGGAACCTCTTTGCCATAAACACCGGCTACTAAAAAACAGACTGAAAAAGAAGAAATACAAGAAATGAAACAGGAAACGAAGAACAAAAGGAAAAGCGAACGACCGATTAGTATCTGCAAGCTAAACATGTCACCATGCTTACACATCAGACCTATCAACCTTGTAGTCTACAAGGGGTCTTAAAGGAGATCTTATCTTAAGGGCGGCTTCACGCTTAGATGCTTTCAGCGTTTATCCGTTCCGCACATAGCTGCCC
>UQYK01000011.1 GCA_900545285.1 uncultured Ruminococcus sp. | reverse complement strand
TGCAGATAAACGCATGTATGAAAATAAACACAGCATGAAACAACAAACATGCAAAAATAATATCTAGGAGGATACTATGACTACACAAGAATTTCAAAAGAAAATCAAACGAGTTTTGATTTCAGAAGAAGAAATCCAGAACAAAATCAAAGCGGTAGGTGCACAGATCAGCCAGGAATATGAAGGAAAGCCTCTTTTGCTGGTGAGCATCTTAAATGGCGCCTTTGTCTTTATGGCTGACCTGTGCCGGGCAATTACAATTCCATGCGAAACGGCTTTTATGTGTGCAAAGAGCTATTATAACGGCACCTCTTCTTCGGGTATCGTTAAGATTACCATGGATCTGATGCAGGATATCAGCGGATATCATGTCATTATTGCCGAAGACATTATTGACACCGGCCGTACATTGCATGATGTCATTGAACTGCTAAAGGCGAGAAATCCGCTTTCCCTAAAGGTTATCACACTTCTGGACAAACCGGATCGTCGCCTGGTTGACCTGAATGCAGATGTTTCACTGTTCACTATCCCGGATCACTTTGTAATTGGATATGGACTGGACTGCGGTGAAATCTACCGAAATCTTCCTTACATTGCAGAATATGCAGAAGAGGAGGAAGCATAATGTTTGAAAAAGTATTTCACCTAAAGGAAAATCAAACCAATGTAAAAACTGAATGCATCGCCGGTGTCACAACCTTTATGACCATGGCATACATTCTCGCAGTCAATCCCAGTATTTTAAGTTCCACTGGCATGAATCCTACTGCAGTTCTTCTTGCCACTTGTCTGGCATCCTTTCTGGGAACTGTCTGCATGGGATTGATGGCAAATCTTCCGTTTGCCCTTTCTGCCGGAATGGGTCTGAATGCCTTTTTTGCCTATACCGTTTGCGGCAATATGGGGTATCCCTGGCAGGCCGCACTGCTGGCTGTATTTATAGAGGGACTTATTTTCATCATTCTCTCTGTAACCAATATTCGGGAAGCACTTTTTAATGTTATTCCGTTGTCCTTGAAAAAAGCAGTTTCTGTGGGAATCGGCGTTTACATTGCATTTATCGGTCTGCAAAATGCCGGCGTTGTTGTAAACAGCGACTCGACACTAGTTACCATTGTCTCTTTCCGCGGCGATTTTCACACCGGCGGAATCTGCGCACTGTTGGCAATCCTGGGTATTCTGTTTACCGCCTTTTTGTACATCAAGCATGTAAAAGGCTCTATCCTCATCGGAATTCTCGCCACCTGGGTGCTTGGCATCATCTGTCAGCTTACTGGCCTCTACACAGTTAATCCGGATGCCGGCTATAACAGCCTGCTTCCTGCTTTTGCAATGACTGACTTTTCCGCATTAGGAGACACATTTGGTCAATGCTTCCGGTTTGATTTCGATGGTGTCAGCATCATCAACTTTATAGTTGTCATTTTCTCTTTCCTCTTTGTCGATATTTTTGACACCCTGGGCACGCTGATCGGCGTATGCAACAAGGCAAATATGCTGGACAAGGAAGGCAAATTGAAACAGATTAAGCCTGCACTCATGGCTGATGCAATTGCAACCAGTGCCGGCGCAATTTTAGGTACCTCTACAACCACAACCTTTGTGGAATCCTCTGCCGGCGTTGCAGAAGGCGGCAGAACCGGTTTGACCGCAATTGTCACTGCACTGCTCTTCCTGATTTCCATGCTGTTTGCCCCCATTTTCATTGCAATTCCTTCTTTTGCAACAGCGCCAGCATTGGTGATTGTTGGATTCTTGATGTTCAGCTCCATCACAGAAATTAAATTTACCGGAGAAAACATGATAAAGGCAATCCCTGCATACCTCTGTATTCTTGCTATGCCGCTGTTTTACAGTATTTCAGAAGGCATTTCCATTGGAATTATCTCCTATGTTGTTCTGCATCTGGTAAGCGGTAAGGCAAAGGAAGTAAAGCCGCTGATGTATATTCTTGCCGTACTGTTTATCCTCAAGTATATTTTCCTGTAATCTGCATGAAAAAGACCTGCTGTCATTCCAATTGGCAGTAGGTCTTTTTGCGGAAACATCTTTATCCTATGGAGGTTTTTCATGAAAATTGTCATTGCCTGTGATTCCTTTAAAGGCTCACTTTCCTCTGCAAAAGCAGGAACTGCCATCGCAGACGGAATTCGGCGTGCGCTTCCCAATGCAGACATAAAAATGCATCCCATTGCAGACGGCGGTGAAGGAACATCTGCTACATTGGTAGAAGGGCTGCACGGAACCTGGACTCCAGTTACTGTTTCTGATCCTTTGGGTAGAAAAATAGACACCGCATACGGCATTCTGCCGGACGGCATGGCGGTCATAGAAATGGCGGCCGCAGCCGGATTACCATTGCTCTCTCCGGAAGAGCGCAATCCGCTTTACACAACGACCTATGGCGTGGGGGAAATGATCGCGGATGCCATCCGGAAAGGCTGCCGGAAATTTATTCTTGGAATTGGTGGAAGCGCAACAAATGACGGGGGAGTAGGCTGTCTGCAAGCATTGGGATTCACTTTTACTGATGCTTCCGGAGTCGCCATTTCTCTCGGCGCTGTTGGACTGGCAGACTTAGCCGCTGTCTCCGCCGAACACGCACTGCCTGCATTGCAGGACTGCACCTTTGCAGTCGCTTGCGATGTCACAAATCCTTTGTACGGCGAAAGGGGATGCAGTTATATTTTTGCGCCACAAAAGGGAGCAGATGCCGCAATGTGTACAAAGATGGACATATGGCTTCAAAAATTTGCACAGTGCACCAAGAAAATCATTCCGGAAGCAGATCCGCTGTACCCTGGAAGCGGCGCGGCCGGCGGCATGGGATTTGCTTTGAAAACCTATCTGCATGCCACGCTGCGTTCCGGCATCACACTTGTCATGGAACAAACCCATTTAGAAGCAGACATTGCAGCCTGTGATCTGGTAATTACCGGAGAAGGACAGTTAGATGCGCAAAGCATGATGGGAAAGGTGCCAGATGGTGTTTCCAGGCTCGCCAAAAAGTATCAGAAACCAGTAATTGCATTTTGCGGCGCTGCATCACAGGACGCTGGTATCTGTAATCAAAACGGCATTGATGCATATTTTCCTGTGCTGCGGCGCGTTGCCACACAGCAACAGGTCATGCAGCCGGAGTGTGCTGCACAAAACATTGCAGACACAGCAGAACAGGTTTTCCGATTGATTTCAGTTTTTAAAAATGATTCTCCAGTATAATACAAAAAAGCCAGCTTTATCAGCTGGCCTTTTCTATTCACTTTACTATGCCAATTCGGTTTACGAATCGGATTTCTCCTCAGATTGATTCAAAAATTCTGCAATAATATACCGCGGCCGCTGTTTGACCTCAGCATAGATTTTCCCGACATACTCTCCGATCATTCCCAAACACAGCAATTGCAGCCCGCCAATCAGCCAAATGGAACAAACTGTACTAGACCATCCCAATTCAGAACGGCCTGCAATTTTCACCGCAAATGCCCAGATGAAAGCCGCCACACTCACCAAAAACATCAGAAAGCCCAATGTGGTAATCAGCTTCAGCGGCTTTGTGCTGAAGGAGGTAATTCCATTTACTGCAAACGAAATCATTTTTTTCAGTGGATACTTGCTCTCTCCGGCAAACCGCTCTGCACGTTCATAGTACACATTGCAGCTTTGAAAGCCAATCAGCGGAACCATTCCCCGCAGGAAAAGATTCACCTCTTTAAACTGGCTTAACTCCTGCAAAACGCGCCGGCTCATCAGACGAAAGTCTGCATGATTATAGACCACATCCGCGCCCATCAGCTTCATGAATTTATAAAACCCTTCTGCTGTAACACGCTTAAAAAAGGAATCCGTCTTTCGTGCACTTCTTACGCCATAAACAATCTGATTGCCTTCATAATACTTTGCAATCATTGCATCAATTGCATTCACATCATCCTGCAAATCTGCATCCATTGTAATTGCCATATTACACATTTCCTTTACGGTCATCAAACCAGCCAGAACCGCATTCTGATGGCCGCTGTTGTGCGCCAGGTTAATACCGGAAAAGAAGTCTGGATCCTGTTGATGCAGCTGTTGTATAATATTCCAGGTGGCATCCTTCGAGCCGTCATTGACAAAAACAATTCGGCTTTTGGGAGAAATCCAACTTTCAGACTGCAATGTCTGGTATTTTTCTTTCAGCCGTCTTGCTGTTTCCGGAAGAACTGCTTCTTCATTATAACATGGAATAACCATGTAGAGTATCTCGGGATTTTGCATCATTTCTTAGTTTTCCTTCACTTCATCTGATTCTGTTGGTTTTTTTCAGAAGGTACATCCTTTCTTGCAGTACGCTTGAGAAAAACAGCCGACAAAATGCGTTTCCCTTCTATTTTCTCTGCAAACTTGTCATACAAGCTGACGATTCCGAATGCAGAAAAGCCTGTCATCAGAATGAAATACGGCATGACATACTGAGATTTTCCTTCTGACAGCAGCAAAAACAAAAATCCACCCACGAAAATCAAAGGAATTGTTCCCCATAGGAAATTCTTTTTTCGGAGCGTATAAACGCAGGAGACCAAAAAGGCAAAGAAGATGAACTGTGCAAAGACATCCATATAGCGCCGTACCTTCGGCTGTCCCTGATTGCACACCCAGTCTGAAAGCTTTCCCTTCTCTTGATATTGGTTGCGCACCACGTTGTTCCAAATGGATTCATAGGTGGTTTCATTCCACTGTGATACAGCCTTTAAATAAAAGAAATCATTTGCATACTGCGGATTTTTCACAAAGTAATGCATGCGGTCTGCAATTTCTTTTTTCGAGGATTCTGCTGCTTTTTCCGCATTGAAGTCGCTTTCTTCAAAATTGGTGATGTTATAATGATAATCGTACCAGCCCGGTGCCAAATCGGATTCATTCAAGCCCATTGCAATCCAGGAAACATAGGGAATGGAATCACCCAGATCAACACCGCTCCGGTTCTCATACATCGCCTTGACAGACGGCTGAACCACCATGGAAAGGCCAACTGCCAATACAAGAAAGCCAATGTCGAATGCATATTTCTTTCTGCGGAACATCACTACCAGACAAATCAGAACCATCGCAATCAGCCAGATCAGGTAATTGGATTTTACCATCACCGCAATGACAATGCTGGGAATTGCTAGGATTCCGAAAACAATCTTGTTGTCCTTCAGGTACCGAATCTCACAATACAGAGCAATCAGCGCAAACATCATGCCCGGATAAACACCATAGACAAAAGAACAGAAAATCAGCGGCGCCGCACTCAGTGCCAGCAGAATTGTCGCTACCATGTTAATCCGCGGATTGTGAAATAATGCTTCCAGCAGCAGAAGCAGAAATACATAAATCACAGACAGGAAGAAAGCGTTGCAGACTTCCAAAAAAATAAAGGTTGTAACTGGTTTAAAAATACGCGCAATTCGAATTAAAATTTCATTAAAAAAGACATAGCCTAGCTGATACGAGCAATTTTTAAAATAGCGGTCTTCTTCCAGTATAGAAAAATCGCCGTTCGAAAATTCCAGCGCAAAATTTGTTACAAAGTAAGAATCTTCTGTGGGCGCGCTTTGGGAAGAAATGACCCAAGTAGTACCTAGAATAAATGTCCACAGGAAAAGAAAAATCACCTGATAGCGCAGCTTGATCTTTTTTAATTTTGCCACCGCGAAAAAGGCCACAAGGAGACAAATTGCTAAAAGAATCAGATTCCAGATAAAATTATCATTATAATAAATGACAGATTCCAGCCGTTCTTTTATGTTGTAGATTGTGGAGGATACCCCTTGTCCCTCATCAATTTTTTGCACCGATGTGGTATGAAACAAACTGACTCCGGAAATAAAAAGTGCAAAAATAATGGAAAATCCTGCGATCACATATAGCCCTGCTTTTTCCAGAAAACAGCCAAGCTTATTTGTATGTATATGAATGATAAAAACCCCTTTCCAGCCAGAACATTTCTCTCAAAATGCTCCGTGTGTTAGTTGAAATACTCCAACAAACACAATCCTTTCTTTGCGTGTGACAGATTTTTATACAAAATAAATGCGGCGGCGCGATTTTGTAAAAATCGAAAATCACACGCGATATTATTATACATCAATTCTGATTTATTTTCAAGAAGCATACTAAAAGTTCATAGATAGTTTACTTATCCATCTTGATCTCTGTACAAAATTATGAAAATCATTCATTTAAGTTCTTTATGCATTTCCCTGCAAAACCATTTGACGAAGTACCGCCAGATCCATTCCATCTAACATTTGATCCTTTGTACAATCAGCAAGCGCACCTTGTTCCGGTGTCAGGGTACTGATGTTTAACAAATACTCCTGCAACAGCACAAGATCGGCCAGATTACAGGTTCCGTCCTGGTTGATATCGCCTGTTTGCAGTTCTGAAAGCACCTGTGTCAGTTCCGCAATGGGGACTATTTTTTCCGTGCCGTTTTTGGTTGTGATTTTTACAGAATAGGTTCCACAGTCTGCCTCCGATTCCGGTGTCAGGGTATAAGATACGGTTACAGCACCTTCTATCGGTTGATCATCCTTCATCCACTGATAGGACAAATCGCTTCCGGAAGTGTATGCCGTCAGTGTTTTCGCCTGCTTTTGCTTCATGACCAGTGCACGCGATGCGATGTAAACATTAAAGTCATCTGTAATCTGATACCCATTTGCGGAAATTGACCCCACGCCTTTCCAGGAATCTGCTTCATCCTGAATAGAAACCGAAACTTCTGCCAATGTGGTGCCAGTCTCCAGACCCATCACATCACCAAACGGAATCCGAAACTCTACAAGATTTCCGGTGTGTTTCTGGACGCAGCCATAAGGCACGCCGCTGTTAAAATAAATAAAGCCATTATTCTGATAATACAGCCAATAACGATTTCCTGTGTCCTGGTTCCGGATTACCAGATTGTACACCGGAGATGTCGCGTTGTGGTTGATCTCAGCCATTACATAGAGATACTGATCATCATTGGTCACATACAGCGCATTTCCATCTTTTTCAGCTTGCAGCGTATCCTCGGACTGCTCCCAGGCGTTACTGGAAGCGCCGTCTGTCACTGCAATTCGGTTGGTAGTATACAGCGTGCCATCTGATTTCTGGAAATCGTCTGCAGCGTTTTGCTGATAGAACGAATCATCCGAACACTTTTCAGCATCTGCATTCTGAGTTACTGTAAATTTTCCCATATAATTTGCACCCAGTGCACTGTTCCAAATATCATGATTTGCAAAGCGCACAGACCGCATGGACATTTGCTCCATGGTGTTATCTCCAACGGAGAACTTCAGGTAAACATTCCAGTCTCCCGGTTCCAGATTACCCGGCAGCTTCATTTCCAGAGAAGGGGAGACCGTTGTGCAGGAATACCACTCCTGCGTGTTAAGATCTACCGGTGTTTTTACATAGTTTCCGTCTTTCTCCAGAATCAGCTCTGCCTTCTGATGCATAATAGGATTTGCAAATCCGGTGTTTTCAATCTTGGCAGAAAGCCGCAGTACGCCGTCTTGTTCCACCGTCTGACTCAAATCAGAATCCCGGAGTACAAAGCGGTAGCCCAGGTGATCCCGCATAAACTGAAAGACCGTCTCACCGTAATAAGCGCTGTTATCTACGCCATCTACATCGTATTCCGCACCAAACGTATAATTCTTATAAAGCTGATAAATATTGGCATTGATATAGCTCAGGTGGGTATAGTACATTTCCGGAACTGCATTTTCCGGAAGGTATGTGTCATATTTCTGTGCAAATGTGAGATTGCCCGAAAATTCACCGCCATAATAGCTTGTTGTTGTTTGTCCGCGCAGCCAGGTCAAATCCCGTTTTCTGTCGTGATAGGTTCCCAGATCAGAGTCAGAGCCCATGTAACCGTCATTGTACAGTCCCACACGGGAAGCCCTCGCCCCCGGTTCCACCACATATTCCCCCAGCTGAGATTCTTCTATCCCAGCCCAGGTTGCAAAGGTTTTTGGCGTGCGCACAGTAACCGGAATATCATCCGGGACAACGTCCAAGAGCAAATCCAGCACCTTTGCCTTGTCTTCAAAAGAGCAGTATTTTCCGCCCCACTGTTCTCCCCAGGTTCCGACAAAGCCGGATTCCACAAACGCAATGATGTCTTTATAATCCTCTAAGAAGCCGTCTTCCTGGATTTGCCGAATGTGCCGTTCCATTTGTTCAAAGGTAGCCGGCTCCGGATTGGACAGTCCATTGGAATCATAGCGGAACCGCATCGCTACAGTGCAGCCATTTCTGCGGCAATTTTCCAGGGTCTTTCGGAAATTGGTGAAAAAGGTCTCGTCAAGATCATAGTCCACACCGCCGATCATGTTACCGTCTTCATCTTTCGTCCCATTGGCACCGCTGGAAAATCCGCCAATATCTGCAAAAATCAAAACCAGATTACCAGTAGGGTTGTATACCTTTGTATCGCCCGGTTTGCAGGACATCCACAGGGTAGAGGTATACCCGGCACCGGGATTGTTGATTGTTTCCGTTGCCTCTGTGTAATTGATACCGGAATCTATCATTCCATCTGTTTCTGCGCCGTGTACAGGAAATACAGGCAAAGCTGCAAGTCCAATTGATACCGCAAGAAACGTGCTGATCCATTTCGATAATTTCATGGAAAAATTCTCCTTTATTATTCTATTTTTATTATAGCACGCATCACACACTAGGTCAAGATCTTTCACAGCACATCCCATACATATAATACGTGCAGTTTCTCAGAAATTGTTAAATATAGTCAAAGTACTTCTTACATCTGCTTATTTCAGACCTGTACGAACACGGCCTTTGCTCATCAGATCGGTTCGGAATTTTTCATCCCGGTATCGTTTGGGTGTCATACCGGTGCATTTGGAAAAAACCTGAATAAAATGACTCTGAGAGGAAAAACCCAGCAGATTTGAAATCTCCACAAAACTTTTATCCGAAAATTGCAGCCATTGCTTTGCTGTAGTGATCTTTTGATCCAGGATGTACTGATGCACGGTACAGCCCATCTGCGTATGAAAGAGTCGGGAAAGGTAACTGGGATTCAGTCCCACCGCTTTTGCAAGTTCCTTTACTGTAACATTTTCATGCATATGTGTATAAATGTAGTTCAACACCAATGCAATCGGCTTTGAGCAAATTGTATGACGTCTCCGGTTTTGCATGTGCTTTGTAAAATCAATACACGCCTCATCATGCAAAATCTCAATCTGATCTATGGTTGTGGCAGCATCAATTTTCAAGATGTAAAAGTCGCTTCGGCGGTATGCTTCTTCTCCCGGCATGCCGCCCTCAATACAAAATCGCGTAATCATTGCCAGCAAAATAATGCAGTGATACCGAAAATTTTGAACCAAATCATTGGACAGCATGACTTCAAGTGCAATTTTCCGATATTGCCGTGACTGTAAATTTTCCATCACTGCCGTCAGATCTCCCTGCTGAACCTGATTGTAAAACTCAAATTCCAATTCAAGAGAGCTATGCTGTGTGGTTTCTTCCTGCTGCCAGCCTTCATCAATCAGGCGTTCCCATTCGTGTGTCATTTTTCCTCCTGATTCTAAATTAGTTCTGTGTAAGAATTAATCGCGTCTCCCACTCACAAAGCATATATTTTTTGAACTTCGTGAACAAGGTATGACAAATAAAATTTGCTGCATATTTTAGTTTTTCGGAAAACTTCCCGCGAAAACGGAAGGAATCCCCTAATTGCTGCCCATTTCTTACCAAAGGCATATGCACAAAACACGCAAAAAAATGTATTCCGCTCTTTCCGGGGCAATATCAAAAATATTATATCATATTTATGGCATATAAGATAGTTTTTTGATATCATTTTTTACGAAGAAAACGTAAAATAAATACCAAACAGTAGTTTATCTTGCTATATCCTTGTGCTTGACCGGTGTGAACATCGAAATACATCTTACAACATCGGTTAAAGAGGAGGTTGTTCTTATGCGCATTTGGAATGGTTATCAACGTGGAATCAATTTTGGTGGCTGGCTCTCTCAGGGAGAAAAAAGCGACCGGCACTATGACAATTTTATCACAGAATCTGATTTTGCAACAGTGGCAAAATGGGGACTCGACCATGTCCGGATTCCCATTGACTATGACCTGCTGGAGTCAGAAGGCGGCATCTTAAAAGAATCCGGTTTTGACAGAATTAAGCAATGCATGGAATGGTGTGTAAAGTACCATATCCGTATGATTCTTGCAATCTATAAAACGCCGGGTTATGATCCGGAAAATCCTATAAAATCTCATGAATTTTTCACCAATCCTGCATTACAGGCAAGATTCTTCTCTTTATGGAAGCAGCTCTCTGCGCGATTTGGCTCTTATACAGAGGTTATTTCGTTTGAACTGCTGAGCGACGTAATTCTTGCAAGCGATCCGGAAAAATGGAACGAAATTGCTTCCAATGCCGTTTCTGCAATCCGCAGTTCTTCTCCTCATGTTTCCATTTTGGTTGGAAGTATCCGTAAAAACAACGCAGAACAGATTCCGAACCTGCTTCCGCCTTCTGACCGGAATATTGTATATGCGTTCCACTGCTATGATCCGATTATTTTCACCCATCAGACCGCAGATTGGATGAAGGGCATGCCAGGGGATTTTCATATCAGCTACCCGGATACATTAGATCATTATTGCAGATCGTCTGCTGCATTCAGCAAAGAATATACCACTTCCTTGCTGCGGCAGGGCGTCACAGATGTTGAAGCATCTATGTTTGAAGCACGGCTGTCACAGGCGCTGCGTATGTCAGAGCAATATGATGTGCCTCTTTATTGCAGCTCCTACGGCGTAATCAATCAGGCCGATCTGGACAGCACACTCCGGTGGTATCAAACCATCCACCAGGTTTTCGAAGCCCATGGCATCGGTCGTTCTGCCTGGAATTATAAGGGACTGGACTTTGGTCTGATTGATTCCCATACACTTCCCATTGCAGACAAGCTGATTGCTGTTCTATAATGAAATCGTTCTACAATATCACATACGTATAAAAATGCCTGTATACCAACAGGTTCTAAAAAGCACTGGCAGAACTGAAATTCCAGCTTCTGCCAGTGTTTCCTTGCATATATGTAAACTTGTCTCACTCTCAGAAAGGGCGGTTTATTTTGATTCAGGATATTTTTCCCCATCGATTTCAAAATCAATATGATGCGGATGCAGTTCCTGCTGCATCTGATATTGTTTTATGCTATCAGGAGTCCAAGGTTCTGATAAAAGCGCCGCATTCTCTTCCGACAGTTTCTGATTTTCCGCAGATATCTCTGCGCTATTTGTTCCGTATTGATGGCACCTGTTATTTTACGCCGGAACAAACTGTGGAAGAATCTGCTTCTCTGATATATCAAAATGTCCGGGAACTGCGGGGTGCATCCGAAATCCCAAAATTTCACCGATATGCTATCATGACCGGAAAGCATCTTGCTGACTGGTATCGAGATTCGAGATTCTGCGGCAGATGCGGCAGAGCTTTGCGCCATGCTGCCGGACAGCGAGCTATGATCTGCGATAGCTGCAAAAACCACTTCTATCCCCGTATCATGCCGGCTGTAATTGTAGGTGTAATTCAAAGGGAAAAGGATCAGATTCTGCTGACAAAGTATAAAACCGGCATTTCCTACTATGCCCTCGTTGCCGGATTCACAGAAATCGGAGAGACTCTGGAAGAAACGGTAGCACGAGAAGTGCTGGAAGAAACCGGCCTTCATGTGAAAAACATCCGCTACTACAAATCACAGCCCTGGGGAATTGCAAATGATATTCTCGCCGGCTTTTTCTGCGAAGCAGAAGGGGATGCGACAATCCGTATGGACGCATCGGAATTGAAACTTGCGCAATGGGTAAACAGAAAAGATGTTCCGCTACAGCCGGATGATGCCAGTCTCACGAATGAAATGATGCAGATATTCCGGGATGGAAAAATTTAAAAGTCCGTATTATACTGTTTTAAAGGAGCGTTGCTATGTATCTGTTGCTGCTGGCAGTCATTTACATCGCCTTTATTAGTCTTGGTCTGCCGGATTCGCTGCTGGGTGCAGCCTGGCCGACCATTCGTGTTGATTTTGACGTACCTCTTTCCTATATGGGGCTAGTCTCCATGATTATTGCAGGCGGCACAATTATTTCCGGCCTGCTGTCAGAGCGGCTCACGAAAAAATTTGGAACCAGAACAGTCACTATTGTCAGCGTATTTCTCACTGCGGCTGCATTGCTTGGATTTTCCACAACACATGCATTCTACCAATTGTGTCTCTGGGGAATTCCCTATGGTCTGGGTGCCGGTGCAATTGATGCCGCCTTAAACAACTATGTGGCACTGCACTATAATTCCAGACACATGAGCTGGCTGCACTGCTTCTGGGGTGTGGGAACAATCATCAGTCCGTATATTATGAGCTACGCCCTGACGCATTCCACCTGGAACCATGGGTACCGCATGGTGTCCTATCTTCAGTTCGCCATTGTTGTTATCCTCCTGCTTTCGATTCCTCTTTGGAATATTCATAAACAATCCCATCAGGAACAGCAGGAAGCGCCTGTTCTGGGCATCAAAGGCGCATTGAAAATCAAAGGAGTTCCTACACTTCTGATCGGATTTTTTGCCTACTGTGCCGCAGAAGCCACTACTATGCTCTGGGCCAGCAGTTATCTGGAGGGAACACACGGCATTTCCAAAGATAAAGCCGCAGCGTTTGGCTCTCTGTTTTTCATCGGCATCACAGTCGGACGGTTTTTGTCCGGATTCATCTCTGAAAAATTTGGTGATAACCGCATGATTCGCCTGGGAACTGGCATCGCTTTGTGCGGTGTATGCTGTATCGTGATTCCAAATCCAATTGTATCTATGATCGGATTTATCATTATCGGCCTGGGATGTGCACCGGTTTATCCGTGTATCATTCACTCTACGCCGTATAACTTTGGCGCAGAAAATTCACAGGGGATTATTGGCATTCAGATGGCAAGCGCCTATGTAGGCTCTACGTTTATGTCGCCGATTTTCGGACTGATTGCAAATCATATCAGCTTGCAGCTGATGCCGATATACCTGGCCGCATTTCTCACCCTGCTCCTTGTTATGATATCCCTTACAGAAAAGAAATGCCACTATAACTAACATGATCTATCGTATTGCGTCCGCAAAAAAGCGTGCCGCAATACGATTTTTTTATAAACAGCGCTTTTAACGGCTCTTTGACGAAATGACTGCACATTTTGTCAATCTCCTTTTTTCATAGAAAAAATTGAAAAAAGTACTTGACAAAGCATGGGAGTTGTGTTAGAATAAATGACGTGAGTTAGACCACACTAACATCATTAGTTTTATCTAACTGCGTAAGGAAGGATTTCTGAGATTTTCCTTCTTGGTAATATTGAGAATGGAAAATCCTATTTTTTCTTCCTGGAGGTTAGTATATCCTAATCGCATATAACATCAGTACAACTGGATTTTCGAGAATAAGGAGGGGACACAATTTATGTCAGCCGCAGAATGTGCTCGATTTGAAAAAAAATTAGCTTATTTCTCAGCACCTTCTTTATTGGGAATCAAATGTGCCAATCTCATTTCCATTGGGAAAAATGAATTCAATCTCCCGGAACACATCCGCAATTTCAACACGAAAGCAGCAAAAAAGGGACTGCGCCTGCATGTGCTCTGCGCATGTAAAAGCCGGGCACTAATTTTATTATATAATGCCTCCGCCTTGGAACAGCAGCTAAAATGTGATGAAGTCTGCCGGATTTTAGAAGCCTATGGGTATAAAAATACCGCCAGAACGGAAGAAAAACTGAAAAAGCTGGCAGAGCGAATTCAGGAGAATCCGGGATTTCCACATGAAATCGGCGTATTCTTAGGCTATCCGCCAGAAGATGTCATTGGATTTATCCAAAACCGCGGCGAAAATTATCAGTTATGCGGATACTGGAAGGTATATTCCAATGCGGAAAAAGCCGCCCGGACGTTTCAAACTTATGATAAGTGCAGAAATTTTCTGTGCAATAAATTAAATCAGGGCTATGATATCTATCAGGCACTGAGAATTTCTTGAGGAGGAAATCAAACATGAAAACAGCAGTAATTTATTGGAGTGGTACAGGCAACACAGAACAGATGGCAAACGCAATTGCCGAAGCAGCCGGCGCTGAACTGTACAGCGTATCTGACTTCAGCGGAGACATTGCAGATTATGACAGAATCGCCTTCGGATGCTCTGCAATGGGAGACGAGGTATTGGAAGAATCCGAATTCGAACCGTTTTTCACCGCAATTGAAGGCGCATTGAGTGGAAAGACCATTGCACTGTTCGGTTCCTACGGCTGGGGCGATGGCGAATGGATGCGCAATTGGGAAGAGCGCGTTAAGAATGACGGCGCAGTATTGCTCAACGACGAAGGTCTGATTGTAAATGAAGCTCCGTCTGATGAAGATCTGGAAAAATGCAAGGCTCTTGGTGAAGCTTTGACAAAATAACGCATTCTGTTTCCATGTTTCTGTACGTGTATTGAGCCGGAGAATTTCATGTAATTTTCTGGTGAAATAAAAAAAAGAAAGTCGCCTGGTTCAGTTTGAATTCAGGCGCTTTTTTTAAAAATAAAAAAAGTTCGAGTTAGCTTTAATTAAAATACATAAATATAACTTTTTGGGAAATCTGGTTGACATTTTGCCGAAACAGGCGTATAATAAGGAAAGTCAGGAACCGGACAAAAAGTGGTATTATGTCCCGTTTATGGGATGCTTTCGCGAATTCTAATGAACGTTCCTGTTAAATCTTCAAAGGAGTTGTTTCTTTATGCTGAAATGTTTTAAAAATGAAAAGTTGTGGTATGTAGTGGGCGGCGCTGCTGCTGTAATCATCGGAAAGAAGATTTTGAAAGCTAAGACCACTCGTCAGATTGCTGTAACTGGCCTTGCAAAGGGCATGAAGATGCAGAATGACGCAAAGGAAGTCTTCCAGAACATGAAAGACGAAGCTGCTGACATTTGCTGCGATGCAAAGGAAGAAGCCGGTCTCAAAGAAGCAGAAACCGAAGTGTGTGAATAATGAAATTCAAAATTGTATACGATAAGCCGGGGAGAATTCGTTTTCGATGCGGCGCATATGCATTTGAAAAAGAATTAGAATCAGCCGTGCAAAAAGCTGTGCTGGACTGTGCCTTTGCTTCTGAAGCAGAAGTACACTCCGAAAACGGCGGTATTCTGGTGTACTACCAAAAGGGACACCGCAGTGATATTGTACAGATAATTGCAGGCCTGAATCCCAGAAAGCTGACACCGATTCCGGAATCTTCCGGTACGGAGCAAATCGATACTGATTTCAAAAAGGATCTTGTCAAACTGGTGGCAAAGCACTTTTTATGCAAGGCGCTTCTTCCAACACCCATCGGCAACTGTATTGTCTTTTTCAAAGGCATACGGTACTTGTGGCGCGCTGTTGATGCACTGGGACAAGGTCATCTGAATGTCGATGTTCTGGACGGCGCTTCTGTTACAGCTTGCCTGATTCAGAAGAATTACAAAACCGCAGGAACCATTATGTTTATGCTCTCGATTTCGTCTCTCCTAGAGGATTACACCCGGGCAAGGACAAGAGCTGCATTAACAGACAGTCTTGCAATTAAGGCAAATCAGGTTTGGCGCGTCACAGAAGATGGAGACGTTCTGGTTTCCATGAAGCAGCTGAAAATCGGAGATGAAATCCGGGTTCGCACCGGTAGCATCATCCCGGTAGACGGAACCATCACAGACGGGGAAGCGACAATTAACGAGTCCTCTATGACCGGAGAACCGCTGAGCGTGATGAAATCCAAGGATGCTTCTGTATTCGCCGGCACTGTCATTGATGAGGGTTCCATCGTCATTCGCGTCAGAGCAATGAGCAGTGATACCAAGCTGCAAAAAATCATTGAACTGATTGATCATTCTGAGAATCTAAAGGCTGGTGTGCAGAGCAAGGCAGAGCGCCTGGCAGATCGCATTGTTCCGTTCAGCTTCCTTGGATTCGGCCTGACACTGCTTCTGACACGGAATATCACAAAGGCTGTTTCCATTCTTATGGTAGACTATTCCTGTGCCATCAAGCTTTCTACGCCGATAGCAGTGATTTCAGCCATTCGGGAAGCATCGGATGCAGATATTACCGTGAAGGGCGGAAAGTATCTGGAAGCATTTGCACAGGCAGACACCATTGTCTTTGATAAAACCGGAACGCTAACCAATGCGCAGCCAGTTCTGGAGCGTGTGATTTCCTTTGATGAAACACGTTCCGAAGAAGAAGTGCTGAAAATTGCAGCGTGCCTGGAAGAGCATTTCCCGCACAGTGTTGCCCGTGCCATTGTAAAGGGTGCATCTGATAAGAATCTGTTTCATGAAGAGGAACACGCTGATGTGCAGTATATCGTTGCGCACGGAATTGCGACCATACTGCATGGCGAACGCGCTATTATTGGCAGCAAGCACTTTGTTTCCGAAGATGAGGGCATTGTCATTACGCCGGAACAGCAGGCTGAAATCAATGAAAAGGCCGGTGCATGCTCTGTTGTATACCTTGCTGTTGGAAAACAGCTGACAGGTGCACTTTGCATCTCGGATCCGCCGCGTGCGGAAGCAAAAGAGGCGGTAGAGCTGCTGAAAGCTGCCGGCATTCAAAATATTGTCATGCTCACTGGTGACAGTGAAAGAGCCGCAAAGGTGACTGCTGAAAAGCTGGGCATTACCACATATTGCGCGCAGGTTCTGCCGGAAGACAAGCACAGCTATGTAGAACGTCTGAAAGCCGAAGGAAAGCACGTGATTATGGTAGGGGACGGCATCAATGATGCCCCGGCGCTCGCCGCAGCCAATGTATCTGTAGCTATGAGTGATGCATCTGATATCGCACAGGAAGCTGCGGATATTACTCTTCGCGGTGCAAGCCTGACGGAACTCGCAACACTCCGCGCACTGAGTGAACGACTGATGCATCGTATCAACCGCAATTATCGCTTTATCATTGCGTTTAATTCTGCACTGCTGCTTTCCGGCTTATGCGGATTTTTGTCTCCGTCTGCCTCTGCTTTTCTGCATAACGCATCTACAATGATGATTTGTGCTAAAAGCATGACTCCGCTGATGGATCAGAGAAAAGAAGAACAGCAGCGTGCATAAATTTACACGGTTTTATTCGAGAAAAACATTACACTCGGAAATTGATAGGACGGAAAATGTCCTATCAATTTTTACACATCAGTTAGTTTTATCTAACTTTAATTTATTCAATATGACGAAAGGGAGAAATTATGTTCTTAGAAATTAGTGGGATCAAAAAACATTTTGGTGAAGGGGAGAGCAGGATCGAAGTTCTGAAAGGAATTGACGCTCAAATTGAAAAAGGGGAGATCTGCGTTCTGCTGGGACCGTCTGGCTCCGGTAAATCCACGCTGTTAAACATCATCGGCGGTATTGACAACGCAGACAGCGGCTATATTTCTATCGGCGGCGAAAAAACTGCGGATATGAACGAAAAGACACTGACCCTGTACCGCCGGAAGCACCTGGGCTACATTTTCCAGATGTACAATCTGATTCCCAACCTGAATATTAAAGAAAATATTGAAGTCGGTGCTTACCTTAGTGACAATCCATTAGATGTGGACACCCTCCTGAAAACTTTGGGTTTATATGAGCACCGCCACAAGCTTCCGAATCAGTTGTCCGGCGGTCAGCAGCAGCGTACTGCCATTGGACGTGCCATTGTCAAGAATCCGGATATTTTGTTATGCGATGAGCCAACCGGTGCACTGGATTACCACACTTCCAAGGAAATTTTAAAGCTCATCAGTGACCTGAATCAGCAATACGGCAATACCGTTGTAATGGTAACACACAATGACGCCATTAAGTATATGGCAGACCGTGTAATCCAGCTCCGTGACGGCATGATCCGTAAGAACTACACGAACGAGAAGAAAATTGCCGCAGAAGATCTGGAATGGTAAGGAGGCAGATGATGAAAAATCCATTAATAAAGCGTCTGCCTCGGGAACTCAAGAGCGAACTGGGAAAATATCTGATTATTTTCTTATTTATTACGGGAACAATCGCAATTGTTTCCGGCTGGAATGTTGCCGGAAGCAGCATGTCTACTGCCTATGATGAGAGCTTTGAAACCTATCAGATTGAAGACGGTAATTTTGAGTTGGCAGCAAAAGCCGATTCTGATCTTTTAGACGATCTGGAAACCGCTGACCGCACCATCTATGAAAACTTTTACATTGAACATGAAACCAAAAAAGTAGACAGCACGCTTCGCATGTTTCAAAAACGAGATAAAGTCGATCTGGAATGCCTCATGGACGGCAAATTTCCGGCCAGTCAGGATGAAATTGCAATCGACCGCATGTATGCCGACAACAATGATTTAAAAGTTGGTGATACACTCACAGTCGGTAACGATAAATTTACCATCAGCGGATTGGTAGCACTTTCTGACTACAGTGCCCTTTTCTCCAATCCTTCTGATATGATGTTCGATGCTATGAAATTCGGTGTTGCCATTGTAACACCAGACTGCTTCGAGTCCCTGGGAGAAAGCGGACTGCACTACAGCTATTCCTGGAAATATCAGGAGCGTCCCAAGGATGATAACGAAGCAAAAGAATTGTCAGATGATTTTATGGATACACTGTCTGAACAGGCCGCTGCCCATGCAAATGCTGTTTCCAGCTACATTCCGCAGTATTCCAATCAGGCAATCCATTTTACCGGAGACGATATTAAAGGGGATACAACCTTTATCAATATTTTCCTTTACATTGTGGTTGTAATTATCGCTTTCATTTTTGCAATCACTACCAGCAATACAATTGTAAAGGAAGCCAATGTAATCGGTACCCTGCGTGCAACCGGCTACACAAAAAGCGAACTGGTACGCCACTATATGGCCATGCCGATTCTTGTAACACTTGCTGCCGCCATTGCCGGAAATATTCTGGGCTACACACTCTTAAAGGATTTTGCAGCTAGTGCATATTATGGCAGCTATAGCTTACCTACTTATGTTACGCTCTGGAATTCCAAAGCATTTATCCGGACAACGGTTGTTCCGCTACTCATTATGCTGGTGATCAATTTCCTGATTCTGGTGAGAAAATTAAGCCTTTCTCCGCTGAAATTCATTCGCCGCGACCTGAGCCGTAAAACAAAGAAAAAGGCATTCCGCCTGAATACCAAAATCGGCATTATGAACCGGTTCCGGATTCGTGTTATTTTCCAGAACATCCCGAATTACATCACCATTTTTATTGGCATCTTTTTCGCAAACGCCATCCTTCTATTTGGTATGATGTTTACACCTATGCTGGAT
Organism: uncultured Ruminococcus sp.; assembly: GCA_900545285.1. Taxonomy (GTDB): domain Bacteria; phylum Bacillota; class Clostridia; order Oscillospirales; family Ruminococcaceae; genus Ruminococcus_C. The sequence goes on along the minus strand of UQYK01000011.1, from coordinate 24,802 downwards.
CATTATCAGAATGTCATCACATCCAATCTGCTGGCAAATCACCAGTATTTACTGAAAGCCCCCATGGAAACAGCAGAAACGGATGCTGAAAAATATGCGGCAGCTTCTCTGAAAACACTGGAAGGAAAGCTGAAATCAGAAGAAGTCACCGTATACGGTATTGAAAAAGACAGCCATTATGTTTCCCTGCATTTAAACGACAAGGATGAAGTTGCAATTTCAGATGCATATGCAAATAAACATAATATTCAGGTAGGGGATACCATTACGCTGAAAGAAGAATTCAGCAGCAAGGAATATGAATTCCATGTCAAGGAGATCTACGAATATCCGGCTGCATTATCGGTATTTATGAATATAGATCAGTTTGATACCGCATTTGATCATCCGTCTGATTACTTTAACGGCTACTTCTCCAATGAAAAAATCACAGACATTGATGAAATGTACATTGCAACCGAAATCACGGAAGATGACCTTACCAAAACATCCCGTCAGTTAAAATTGTCCATGGGCAAAATGATGTCCATTTTCCTGGCATTCGGGATCATCATGTTTATGATGATTGTATACCTGCTGTCGAAAATTATTATTGAGAAGAATGCGCAGTCTATCTCCATGGCAAAAATCTTAGGATACCGCAACCGGGAAATCAATCAGATTTATATTGTCCCGACCGCAATTGTTGTTATTCTCTCTATGTTCATTACCGTTCCGGTATCCAACTGGGCGATTGGGCACATCTGCAACTATTTCTTTAAAGAATACCCTGGTTATCTGCCATACTACACTGCGCCCAGCATATTCATAAAAATGGCAGTATTGGGCGTTGTTTCTTACGCAGTCATTGCGTTCTTCCAGACCCGGCGTGTAAAGAAGATTCCGCTTGCAGATGCACTGAAAAATGTAGAATAATCCTGCATTTTGCGCTTTTGGAACGCATAGAATGCAACTGAAGCCCTGCGATACAGATACATATACAACAAGCCATCTTCTCCGATGAAAGGAATGATTTTTCTGTGAAAGAAACCATTCAGGGAATTGTCATCCCATTTTTAGGAACGGTTCTGGGTTCCGCTTGTGTTTTATTTCTGAAAAATAATCTGAATCTCCTGGTTCAGCGGATTCTCACCGGATTTGCAGCCGGCATTATGACAGCGGCCTCTGTTTGGAGTTTGCTGATTCCTGCACTGGAACAATCTGCAAACTTAGGGCACCTGTCATTTCTTCCGTCTTCTGTGGGATTTTTAATCGGGATCGGATTTCTCCTCTTTCTGGATCGAATCATTCCCCACCTTCATATGAACAGCAGCGAAGCAGAAGGGCCGCATACCAAGCTTGCAAAATCCACTATGCTTATGCTCGCAGTTACATTGCACAACATTCCGGAAGGAATGGCAGTCGGTGTTGTTTATGCAGGGTATCTGTACGGCCAATCCAATATTACTGCTGCCAGTGCGATGGCGCTTTCCTTTGGCATTGCCATTCAGAATTTCCCGGAAGGCGCAATCATATCCATGCCCCTGCGTGCCGGCGGCATGAAAAGAGGAAAATCATTCCTATTTGGCGTGTTGTCCGGCGCTGCTGAACCAATCGGTGCCGTTCTGACCATTGCCGCTTCCGGATTCTTTGTGCCGCTTATGCCGTATATGCTGAGTTTTGCTGCCGGTGCAATGATTTATGTTGTCATTGAGGAACTGATTCCGGAAATGTCGGAAGGCAAGCATTCCAATGCAGGCACCATTGCTTTTTCGCTGGGATTCATCGCAATGATGATTCTGGATACAGTTTTTCAATAAGTTCCGAAAACGAGACATCGTATTCTCGGAACACGTTTTCCAAAAGACACATTCTTTATATTCCCCCTCAAAGAAAAAAGTTCTCCGTTTCCTGGCTTCACGCAGGAAAACGGAGAACTTTTTTCAGTTTTAATTTGTATATCCGAAACGTACAGGGAAGTACAGATTACGCATTCCAATCGCCGCGATGCATCGGAATCCCGTCTGCTTCCAGACGTTTTAAGTTTTCTTCCACATTACGGGAATCTGCTTTTTCGATCAATGCCTTTCTGGCCTTCTGAAAACGATTGACATCCAGGTGACGGCTGGGGCCGCCTACGCATCCGCCTTCACACGCCATGCCTTCAATGAAATCTCCGGAAAAGCGTCCCATTTTCAGCATCAGCAGTGCACGCTTACATGCATCTGTACCATTGCAGCGTTCCACCTTGATTTCATCCGTAACGCCCTGTTCCTTCATGCTTTCCAGCACAGCCGATGTTACACCGCCGCTGTTTCCAAACCATTTTCCAAATGTGCTGGCCTCCTGGCGCACTTCTGGTGTTTCCTTAATGGTAACGCCCTTTGCACGAATAATGGCGCGGACTTCACCAAATGTCATAGCATAGTCAGCACTGCCGGGGACTTTCTGATCCAGCACTTCGCTTTTCTTTGCAATACACGGACCGACAAATAAGGTGATTGCATCCGGATCCCGCTGTTTCACCCAACGGGAAACCGCACACATGGGAGAAACTGTACTGGAAATATGATCCACCAAATCCGGATAATGCAGATGTATCAGGTTGACAAATGCCGGACAGCAGGAGGTTGTCAGCTTCTCGCCCTTCTGATAGGCTTCTGTCCATTCCTTTGCCTCTGAAAAGGCTGTCATATCGCCGCCCAGGCCGACTTCAATCAGATCTGTAAAGCCGACTTCCTTTAATGCATTTCGCCAGCTTTCAAAGGTAATGCCTTCTCCAAACTGGCCTTCTGCGGAAGGCGCCATTAACGCGTAAACATGCTTTCCCTCTACAATTGCCTTACAGACATCAACAATGTTTGACTTTGAACTGATTGCACCAAAGGGACAGCTGTGAATGCAGCGTCCGCACTGAATGCACTTTTTCTCATCAATAAAGCAAATACCATTTTCATCCGTGGAAATCGCACCAACCGGACAGCTTCTCCGACATGGCCGAATCAGGTCAGCAATAGCATTGTAGGGACATGCCGCTGCGCACTTTCCGCATTCCCGGCATTTCTGCGGATCAATATGTGCTCTGGAAACGCCGATATCAATTGCACCGAAATGACAGGATTGCTGACAAGCCTTTCCCATACATTTCTGGCAGTTATCCGTGACAACATAACGGGAAATCGGACAGTCCTCACATGCCGCCTGAACAACCTGTACCACTAAGTCATTGTGCGCGCCTTGGGGATTTTTCCCCTCTGCCAGACGTATCCGCTGCCGTACAATTTCACGTTCCTTATAGACGCAGCAGCGATAGCTTGCCTTCGGCCCCGGCATCATCCGATAGGGGAGTTCCTCTTTTTCCGCGTCAAATTTTCCTGCAAAAACCAGTTTCGCAACTTCACACAGAATCTCGTGTTTGATCTGTATAATGGTTCCGTCATTTGTTACCATATGTACCTCCAGTATTGCAAACAGCAATTCCGCCAACAGCGGGCATTCACTTTTTATACTTTTATTATACCATAATCTTCGTATATTGTAAAGCTTCTCCCCGGAAAAAGTTAGCCTTGACTTCTGAAATTGCTTTTGCTATAATGAAAAATAAACCAATTGGAAAGAAAGGCGAATATCCATGCTCCAGTTTCTCATTCAAAAGTGGATTCCCAATAGTGAAGACACCCAAAATCCCAATGTTCGAAAAGCATACGGCACATGCAGCAGTGTTGTGGGAATCTGCTGCAATCTCCTCCTGTTTGGCATCAAGTATGCCGCCGGAACATTTTCCCATTCCATCTCGATCATATCAGATGCATTTAACAATCTGTCTGACTGTGCCAGCTGTCTGGTCACCATGTTTGGCTATAAGCTTGCGGCAAAGCCGGCGGATAAAGACCACCCGTTCGGACACGGCCGGATGGAATACATCACCTCCCTGGTCATTGCCGCTATGATCGTCCTGATGGGCTTTGAATTGTGCCGAAACTCCCTAGACAAAATCCTGCACCCGGAGGAACTTGTTTTTCATCCGGTTACCCTGGCAGTTTTGCTGCTTTCCATCGGCATCAAACTCTGGATGGCACATTTTAATACATTTTTAGGAAAACGCGTCCATTCTTCCGTAATGCTGGCCACTGCCAAGGACAGCCGCAGTGATGTAATTGCCACAAGCGCCACCGTAATCGCCCTTTTCTCTTCATTTGTCACACATCTTCCTGTTGATGGTATCATGGGAATTGCAGTCTCCCTGTTCATTTTGAAAACCGGCTTTGATATCATCCGTGACACGGTAGGAGATTTGCTGGGACGGCCGGCAGATGCCGAAACAGTACAGCAGTTAAAGGAGCTGGTTCTGCGGCATAAGACAATTGAAGGAATTCATGACCTGATGATTCATAACTACGGTCCCGGAAAAATGATGGGAAGCTGTCATGTTGAAGTGCGCAGTGATGCGGATTTTGTAGCCATACACGAAGTTGTAGATAAAATCGAACGGGAAATCTATGACAAAATGCAGATTATGATGACAATTCACATGGATCCCATCGAACTGGATAATTTGCAGGTGCAAAAATACAAAATGCGTACAGAACAAATCGTCTCCTCCCTGGATCAGAATTTAAGCATCCACGATTTCCGCCTGGTTTCCGGAAAGGAAACCAACCGCCTGATCTTTGACGTTCTGGTGCCGTTTGGATGTCAGTACACCACAGAGGAACTCAAGGAAATGATTACCGCTGAATTACAGCACCAGGATAAAACCTGTCAGACAGTCATCACCTTTGATCTGGATTATACTGCATAGATCTTCTTATTTTTCTGATTTTCTCTTGATTTTCGTAGAATAATATGGTATAATTTGAATGTAGCATTATGAATTATGGTGATTATTAGGAGGAACGTCTATGTTTTGTCCGCACTGCGGTACCCCAAATGAGGAGTACGCCCGTTTCTGCATCAAATGCGGCATGGAATTTCCGCATGCCTCTCAAGCAGCATATGCACCCAATCAGACACCGAAGCATGTCCGGAATTCCACTGCTTCACAGCAGCCGGATGTTCAGGCAGAGCCGCCGCTATATCAAGCGTTTGCATCCGACCCCGTACCCGTTTCCACACAAAAGCAAAAGCCAAAATACACGGTCTGGATTATCAGTGCTATGATTTTGATTGTATTGCTACTCACTTGTACTGTTTTCTTCCTGCTCTGGCACAACGGCAGTTTTGACCGGGATACAACCAGCGGAACCAGTCATTCTCTTGCCATGAAACAAGAGGACAGTTCAGAAAGCGACCCGGAAAACGGCTCTGATTCTGAGATAGCTGTTTCTGAAACTGCGGCCGAAACTACAGCCGCCCCGGAAACAACAACCATGGCAGAAACCACTACAACCATCGTAACAACAACGACAACAGCTGAACCGCACCGATATTCTGTCATCCAAAGTTACTGCACCTGGGAAGAAGCCAAAAGTTATGCGGAGCAATCCGGCGGACGGCTGGCAGAAATCCATTCAGAAGAAGACTGGGCACTCATCACAGCAGAACTGGAAAAAACAGATGTTATCTATGGATGGCTGGGCGGAATTGAAGAGAAAAATGCAAACGGCGCCTATACCTTCCGGTGGCTTTCCAATTCCGAACTGGACTTCCTGTTCAATGGTGCCGGGAAAAATTACTGGTTTCCTGGTGAACCTTCCTGTATTGATGCCAATTCCGCGGCAACAGTGGAACCATACCTGCAAATCTGGAAGATTAAAGAGCAGTGGTCTCTGAATGACAACAGTAACCAGGCATTGCAGGTGTATTCCAGCAAGCCCTATCGATTCGGATATGTGGTTGAATACAACTGGTAATGGAAGGGGAATGTTCATGAAGAAAACAACTGCTTTGTGGTACGGTACAGCCGCTGCGCTTTGCGTTTTATTAATCGGATGCCGTTCTCAAAATATTTCTGATTCTGCTGCAACACGACACGCCGGAAATGCGGACAGCAGTCCAGCAGACGCATCCTCCCAAGCTGCAAATTCAGATACACAGGAAGCCGCATCCGCCGAAAACAGCACAGAAGCCGCAGAATCTTCCAGTCAGGAGACCGCCTCTGTCTCTGAGCGCGTCCAACAAATGACACTGGAAGAAAAAGTGTGTCAAAAGTTTATTGTAACACCAGAATCTCTCACCGGATTTAACGGAACTGTCGTTGCAGCTGGAGATATGACACGCACTGCGCTGGAAACCTATCCGGTAGGCGGACTCATCTATTTTTCCGCCAATCTGGAAACGCAGGAACAGACGCGGGAAATGCTGACAAATACACAAAACTATGCACAGGAGCTTTCCGGAATCGGCGTATTTCTGGCCGTTGACGAAGAAGGCGGTACTGTGGCACGCGCCGCAGATTCTCTGGGCACCACAGCCTTTTCTGACATGTCGGTCTATGGCGCAGACGCTGACACTGAAAAAGCAAATGAAATCGGAAGCACCATTGGAAATGATCTGAAAGCCCTTGGGTTCAATCTGGATTTCGCACCGGTGGCTGATGTCAATCTGAATTCCAAAAACGAACTGGGGAATCGGATATTCAGTTCCGATCCGGCTGTGGTTGCTTCCATGAGCGCCGGCGTTGTAACCGGGCTGCAAAACAGCGGCGTATGCGCAACGCTGAAACATTTCCCCGGATTGGGTGCCGGGGATGGCAATACACACCGGGGAAGCGTCTATATTGAGCGCACGCTGGAAGAATTGGAACAGGCGGAGTTTCCGGCTTTCCAGGGCGGCATTGCTGCGGGAGCCGATTTTGTCATGGTAGGGCATCAGATCACTTCCGGTTCCGGAGATAATCTCCCCGGTGATTTGTCCTCCGTTGTGGTTACGCAGTGGCTGAAAAATGAACTGGGATTTCAGGGAATTGTCATTACAGACGCACAGAATATGGGAGCAATTACTGCGAATTATTCTCCCGGTGAAGCAGCGGTGCAGTCTTTTGCGGCTGGTGTAGATATCGTGCTGATGCCGGACGATTTGCCGGAAGCAGTAGATGCTGTGGTCAAGGCAGTGGAAAACGGCACGCTGGAAGAGAGCAGCATTGACGAAAGCGTCACAAAAATACTGACAAAAAAAGAAAAATCCGGACTGCTTTCCTGATACCAGGCAGGATTTCAGGGAAAACAATGTCCATTTTCAGGCAGGGTAGCGATTCTATCCTGCCTTTTTCTGTTTCTGCCCATATGGCAAAAAGAAGCCGCAATATACACAAATAATTTTATATAACCAGCCGAAAAACTGTTGACTTTTTCTTATGTTTGCCGTATAATAAAAGTAATCCAAATTTGATCTAAGCTTTTCTGAGGATAGAAAGGAAGTATTGTATGAAATCACATAAAAAATTTACAAAGCGCATTGCGGCAGTTATCAGTACTGTTATGCTCTTTAGTTCTCTGGGAACCGGCGCTGCTTCGGTCACAGCTGCGGACACGACGGCAGATGATATCGACTTCGCCAGAGCGCTCCAATATTCCATTTACTTTTATGACGGCAATATGTGCGGAACCGGCGTAAACGAAAACGATCGTTTCAGCTGGCGCGGCAACTGTCATACCTATGATGCACAGGTGCCGATGAACAGCACCGCAACCAACCTGTCTGAAAGTTTCCTGACACAATATAAGGATGTGTTGGATCCAGATGGAGACGGCTACATTGATGTTTCCGGCGGTTTCCATGATGCCGGAGATCATGTAAAATTCGGCATGCCGGAAAACTATGCCGCTTCTACACTGGGATGGGGCTACTATGAATTCCGGGATGCCTATCAGAAAACCGGACAGGATGACCATATTGAAACCATTCTCCGTTATTTCAATGATTACCTGATGAAGTGCACCTTCCGGGATGCAGATGGCAATGTCATCGCCCATTGTTATCAGGTGGGAGACGGCGACATTGATCATGCGTATTGGAATTCCCCGGAAATTGACAAGATGGATCGTCCGGCATTCTTCCTGACTGGTGACAAGCCGCAGACAGATTATGTAGCATCTGCTGCCGCATCTCTGGCTGTAAACTATCTGAATTTTAAGGACACTGATCCGGAATATGCAAAAAAGTCCCTGGATTATGCAAAAGCACTGTTTTCCTTTGCAGAAACCCATGAAAAACAATTAAGTGACAACGCAGACGGCCCGAAACAATATTACTCCTCCTCCAAATGGGAAGATGACTACTGCTGGGCAGCTGCATGGCTCTACAAGATTACAGAAGATCATCATTACCTGGAACAGATTTACCCGTACTATGACTACTACGCTGCTCCGTGTTATGTACATTGCTGGAACGATGTCTGGGGCGGTGTACAGTGTATTCTGGGTGAAATTACTGATCAGCAGTATCCGGATTTCATCGATGAATACAAGAAGGCGGCCAACAAAAGTCCCTATGAAGAGATGGACTGCTGGGCATCTGTTTCCAAGGCAGTAAATGCCTATATGTCCGGCGGCGTAGGCACAATCACACCAGGCGGCTACTTCTGGCTGGACACCTGGGGTTCTGCACGGTATAACACCGCAGCACAGCTCATGGCGCTGGTCTATGATAAGTACAATAATAACGGCAAGTCCGGCGAATTCAGCGAATGGGCAAAGGGACAGATGGAATACATCCTGGGGAAAAACCCGATGAATCGTTCCTATGTTGTGGGTTACAATGAAAATTCTGCAAAATATCCGCACCATCGCGCTTCTTCCGGACTGACCAAATGTGAAGATACCGCAGAACAAAGACATGTTCTTTACGGTGCACTGGTAGGCGGCCCGGATGCAAATGACAAACACAATGATGTAACTGCGGACTGGATTTATAACGAAGTTACCATTGACTATAATGCTGCGTTTGTCGGTGCCTGCGCCGGACTGTATGCGCTGTATGGAACTGATGACATGCATGTCACACCGGATTTTCCGCCAAAGGAAACCAACAACGGCGGCAGTGAAGGCGGCAACAATTATTGGGTAGAGGCCTTCGCAGTAGACGGCCCGTGCAGCGGCGGTGCTGGTGTCACCAAAATCTCTATGAAGGTCATGACTGATTCCATTACCCCCAGAACAGATATCACAGTACGCTATTATTTCAGCACAAAGGAAATGACAAAACCAGAACTGATAGAATCGAAAGAACTATACGACCAGGCACAAACGGAAGCAGCTCCGGCAGATGGCGTAATCAGCGCGCCGAAACAATATGATGCCTCTTTTGATCCCAATATCTACTATTATGAGGTCTCGTGGGACGGTTATACCATTGCCAATTCCAATAAAAAATATCAGTGCAGCGTCGGTCTGTACTACGGAGATCAGTGGGATCCTTCCAATGACTGGAGCTATCAGGGACTGCCTGTTCTGACGGATTCCGATATGTTTGCAGACGGAAACGAAGTGCGGACGGATTATATCTGCGTCTATGCAGGCGGCGAGCTGGTAGGCGGTATCGAACCGAACGGCAATACTCCTGCACCGATTACTACTACAACCACAACGGAAAATATTGTGACAACTACCACAACTACAACCACCACGACTACCAGCACTTCATCTGTACAGACAGACGAAACCACAGATTCTGCTACGGAAACCAGCACAACTGCAGCACCGGTCACCACTGGAAGTGACCAGAAGGATTATCTGCTGGGCGATGTCAATTTGGATGGAAAAATTGATCTGACAGATGCAGTTCTGCTCAATAAAATCAACGCAGATGCTGTTCAGATTTCCTCAGATATGCAGCGCAAAACCGCTGACTGCAACCGGGACGGATCTCTGGACGGAATGGACGGAATCCTGCTGATTCAGTTCATTGTACACATTGTAGATTCTCTGTAAAATAGTTTCATTATAGGATGCACAGAAAGGAGCGAAGCTTATGAAAATGATATTTATTGGTGCTACACATGAAGTAACCGGAAGCTGTACTTATCTGGAAGTCTGCGGAAAACACATTCTGGTGGATTTCGGGATGGAGCAGGGGAGAGACACCTATGAAAATGTAAAAATCCCATGCACCCCCGGTCAGATTGACTACGTTCTTCTCACACATGCCCACATTGACCACTCCGGGCTGCTTCCTCTGCTGTTTGCCGGCGGATTTGCCGGAGAAATTCACGCAACAGAAGCGACAGCCTCTCTCTGTGAAATCATGCTGCGCGACAGTGCGCACATTCAGGAATTCGAAGCAGAATGGCGAAACCGGAAAGCCATGCGAAACGGCGGCGATCCCTATGTGCCGCTGTACACAATGGATGAGGCACTGGGAGCACTGAAACTGTTTGTGCCGCACCGGTATCAGAAAAAATTCACCCTGTTTCCCGGAATGGATGTGCGTTTTATTGATGCAGGCCATTTGCTTGGCTCCGCATCCATTGAATTGTGGCTGACGGAGAACGAGGTACAGAAAAAGCTGATCTTCTCCGGAGATATCGGCAATCTGAATCAGCCCCTAATCCGTGATCCACAGGTTCCGCAGGAAGCAGATTATGTCATTATGGAATCCACCTACGGCAACCGGCTTCATGAAAAGCCAAAGGGATATCTGCCGGGACTTGTCAACGTTCTGCGGGAAACATTCTCCCGCGGCGGCAGTCTGATTATTCCTTCCTTTGCAGTTGGCCGCACACAGGAAATGCTCTACTATTTTAAGCAGATCAAAGACCAGAAGCTCTTACCGGAATTCGGAGATTTCCCTATCTATATGGACAGTCCGCTGGCAATTGAAGCAACCGACATTTTCATGCGCAATAAAGAGAGCTGCTTTGACGAAGAGGCGCTTTCTTACGTACAGCGCGGCGAAAACCCAATTGGCGTTTCCGGTCTGATTCCAGCAGTCACCAGCGAAGCTTCCAAGGCCATCAACGCTGACAAACGCCCAAAGGTAATTCTTTCCGCCAGCGGCATGTGTGATGCCGGACGCATTAAGCATCACCTCAAGCACAATCTCTGGAAACCGGAGAACACCATTTTGTTTGTCGGCTATCAGGCAGAAGGTTCTCTGGGACGAAAAATTGTAGAGGGTGCTCATTATGTCACCTTGTTTGGCGAAAATATCCAGGTAAAGGCACAGATTGTCCAGCTGCAGGGAATGAGCGGCCATGCAGATCAAAAGGGACTGATGTCCTGGATTTCTGCGATTCATGGTGTTCAGAAAGTCTTTGTCATCCACGGTGCCGCAGAATCTGCGGACTGCTTGCGGGACAAGATCTGGTATGATCTGGGGCTGGATGCCTATGCGCCCTACAGCGGCGCGGAATTCGACATCGCCGTCGGAAAAATCACCTATGATGCGCCGCCTGTTCCGATTACACAGAAGCCGAAACGCAGCGCCGCAACCTATGACCGTCTGACACAGACGTTGGATCGTCTCACTGCACTGGTACAAAGCAGCCGGGGACTGTCCAATAAAGAACTGGCTAAAATGGCCGATCAACTCGGAGAGCTATGTTCTAAATGGAATCGGAGGTAATCAATCATGTATGAAGAAAATCCAGTGCTTCACGCACTCTGCGCCAGAAGAAGCATCCGTCAATATGACAGCAGCCGCAGTGTAGAAACGGAAAAAATCCAGGCAATTCTGACCGCAGGACAATATGCACCCACCGGCCGGAACCGGATGGCAACAAAATTTGTCGTTGTACAGGAGAAGTCACTCCGTGACAAGCTTTCCAAATGGAACGCAGAAATCATGGGCGCAGAAATAGATCCGTTTTACGGCGCACCTGTTGTAATTCTGGTATTAGCAGACTCCTCTGTACATACCTGGGTAGAGGACGGCAGCCTTGCCATTGGTGCCATGCTGGATGCCGCCTATGCAGAAGGATTGGGCAGCTGCTGGATTCACCGGGCACGGGAAATTTTCGACAGCCCGGAAGGAAAAAAGCTGCTCCAGGAATGGAATATCCCTGCTGATTACCGCGGCATTGGCTTCTGCGCAGTAGGCTATGCAAAAGGGGAATACCCCAAGGCAGCATCGCGAAAAGAAGACCAGATCCTCTGGATTTCATAACCTTTTATTCACACCATAAAAAACGCCCCGGCAACCTGATTGAGACAGGCACCGGGGCGTTTCATTTTACTTTAAATGCAAAAGCGATCTTACTGCATTTTATAAGCATCGATCATCTTTTTTACCATCTGGCCGCCGATAGAACCAGCTTCACGAGAAGTCAGGTCACCGTTGTAACCCTGCTTCAGTGTAACGCCAACTTCGCTGGCAGATTCCATCTTAAACCGTTCCATTGCTTCCTTGCCCTTCTGCGTAAATTCACCCTTCATGATTGATTCTCCTTTACAGTAAATTGCTCAAAACTTCTTTTACAACAAAGAAATCAGATCAGATTCGAAATTCCATTGCGGTATTTGCAATGTTCTGATTTCCCTGCTGCACTAGTAGTATATCACACAGAATCAATTCTATCACAGGTAATTTTTTTCGATCATTTTTGGCTTTCACAGGAAGTCTTTTTTTGTACAAATGTATTCTTCTTAGAAATCAATTTCCAGGTCATAGTAGCATGCCTTCAGCAGCTTTTCCATCTCTTCCTGAGACGGCTGACGAGGATTGGAACCTGTGCAGGCATCTGCGATTGCATTTTTCGCAACTTCCGGCAGCTTCTCCAGGAATTCCTTTTCATCGATTACAGATGTTTCTGCCTTGACACCGCTCTTTCCGTAGTTCTGGATGCTCTGCGGAATGTCCAGCTGGTCGTTCATTGCACGCAGTTCTGCAATCAGTGCGCTGACCTTTGCTTCCACAGAATCACCGGGCAGTCCGATAAACGATGCAATTTCTGCGTACCGCTTTGCAGCTTCTTCATTTTTCGCATTATAGCGGATGACCTTCGGCAGATACATGGCATTGGCGCAGCCGTGAATAATATGATCACCGGTATACGCTGCACCGGTCTTATGTGCCATAGAGTGGACAATTCCCAGCAATGCGTTGGAAAATGCCATGCCGGCCAGACACTGTGCATCATGCATTTCAGCACGTGCCTGCATGTATCCGTCGTAGGATTTTTTCAGATTATTATGTATCATCTTGATTGCATGCAGTGCCAGAGGATCTGTATAATTGCAGTGCAGTGTAGACACATATGCTTCAATGGCGTGTGTCATTGCATCCATTCCGGTATGTGCAACCAGTTTTTTCGGCATAGTTTCTGCCAGCTCCGGATCTACAATTGCAACATCCGGGGTAATGTTAAAGTCAGCCAGCGGATACTTAATACCCTTAGCATAATCTGTGATAACTGCAAACGCGGTTACTTCTGTGGCAGTACCAGATGTGGAAGGAATTGCACAGAATTTTGCCTTTGTACGCAGTGTCGGGAAACTAAATGGTGTAATCAGGTCTTCAAATGTAATGTCCGGATACTCATAAAAAGCCCACATTGCCTTTGCAGCATCAATCGGAGAGCCGCCGCCCATTGCAACAATCCAGTCCGGCTGGAATTGCTGCATAACAGCGGCACCCTTCATAACAGTTTCTACTGACGGATCCGGTTCAACACCCTCAAACAGTTTGACTTCCATTCCGGCTTCTTTCAGATAGGCAACCGCTTTGTCCAGAAAGCCAAAACGCTTCATGGAACCGCCGCCGACAACCACAATTGCCTTTTTCCCGGTCAGAGCTTTCAGCATCTCCATAGAGCCGGAGCCATGATACAAATCACGAGGTAATGTAAATCTTCCCATTTTTTCTTCCTCCTGTAGAATCTTTTTACGCAGTTTGAAAAAACCGCTTTTTTCACCAGAAAAGACATTTTCTTTTCTGATTCTATTATAAACGTACCGTTTCAAAATGTAAAGAATATATTTGTAAATTTATCATGAAATCTGAAGTTCGGGCGATATGTCATTTATTTTGCACAAAAAAGCTGCTGTAGAAACATATCTCACAATTTCTACAGCAGCTAGATTGTATGATTTTTCAGGAGATGAAGACGAAATTATGCCTTGACATCTTCCCAGGTATCAGAAAAGATTGCCTCTCCGTTTGTTGCAATCACATCCCGATAAAAATAGCCGGAATCCTTTATTGTGCGTTCCTGTGTCTGATAATCCACATGCACCAGACCAAAGCGCTTGTCATAGCCATCGGCCCATTCAAAGTTATCCAGAACAGACCAGTACATATAGCCCATCACTTCCGCGCCGTCCTGAATAGAGCGATGCAGCTCACGCAGATAACGTTTCATGAAATCAATCCGGTTCGGGTCATGCACGCGGCCGTCCAGCTGCACCCAGTCATGACAAGCCATTCCGTTTTCACTGAGCAGAACCGGCTTCTGATACCGCTCATACAGGAACTTCGGGCTCCAGTAGAGCGCCTCTGGTGTCACCGGCCATCCCATCTGTGTTCTGGCACAGCCAACATATGCATTTTCTGCATAGCCATCGGGATTTTCCGCTGCCTTGCTCTCATAAATGTTGACACCGTAGAAATCTACCGGCTGGGAAATGATATCCATATCGCCCGGCAGGATCTCCGGCATGTTCTCTTCGCCCAGAATTTCATAGGCAGCCTTAGGATACACACCAAAAAAAATTGGATCTGCCCACCAGGATGTTTCAAACGGAAATCGGCCTTTGGTAAAGGCAAAGCTCTTTTCCTTTGCCGCTTCCACTGCCGCCGGGGAAGTATCTTCCGGTGTGCAGCAGGCTGTTGCAAATGCGAAGCCAATTACCGGCTTTTTCTTTGCGTACTTCCGAATCACCTGCACTGCCTTTCCGTGGGACAGCAGAACATTGTGTGTCATCCGGGTGAGATCCTTTGCCTGGTGCACTTCAAACGGCGCAAATTTTCCGATAGCATAGCCGCATCCAATAAAGACCTGCGGCTCATTGATGGTCATCCAGTAGGAAACCCGGTCTGACAATGCGTCTACAACAACCTTTGCATATTCGGCAAACCAGTCCGAAGAATCCCGGTTCATCCAGCCGCCCTTTTGGTGCAGTGCCAGCGGATAATCCCAATGGAACAGTGTTACCAGCGGTTCAATGCCGTTTGCCAGCAATTCATCCACCAGATCGGAATAAAACTGCAAACCCTTTTCGTTTACCTTTCCCGTGCCGTCCGGCAAAATCCGGGACCAGCTGATGGAAAACCGATAGTTGCGGATTCCCATCTCACGCATCACTTTTACATCTTCCCGAAAACGATGGTAGTGGTCACAGGCTACATTTCCATTTTCACCATGTGCAATGTGGCCGATTTCCTGACAGTATGCATCCCAGATGTTTTGTCCCTTTCCATCTTCGTTGTATGCGCCCTCTACCTGATATGCAGCAGAAGCCGTACCCCATAAAAAGTCTTTTGAAAATGCCATTGCAAATACCTCCTGTTTTATGCTGCTGCTGCGCTTATGTCGCAGCGTTTTTTCTGTATCTACAGCGTATTTTTGCGTGTCTCCCTCTCAGCAGAGTGTCATAGAAACAGGCTCTGCGGATACACCCGAAATACTTGCCTCTATTATAGCGAATTCTCACAGGGAAATCTCGTTTGTAATTAAAACAATCCATGAATTTTCAAGACAAAAACGAGGCGTAAACTATGAAAAATAGAAATGATTTTCGAACGCCTGCAAAAGCGGATAGAACCGCAATTGTGTAATACAGATTTTTTGGCAGAAATGCCAAAACGGGAAAACAGCGTTTTTTTAAGGAATTTTTCACACACCAATTCTGCAAAAAAGAGTTGCCTTACTCTGACCGCAGTGCTACCACCGGATCCTTCTTCGAAGCACTTCTGGAAGGAATTAAACCGGACAGCAGTGTCAGTCCCATACTAATGAGCATAAGAATGATTGCAGCCGGAACTGGCAGAACGGCGTTCAGATTGTAAATGCCAGTCAGATGATGAATGATCAGGTTAATGGGAATGCAGAGCAAATAGGTGACAATTACCCCAAGGGCACCGGATGCAAATCCAATGATCAGTGTTTCTGCATTAAACATGCTGGAGACATTCTGTTTGGAAGCACCAATGGCACGGAGGATACCAATTTCCTTGGTGCGCTCCTGCACGGAAATCAGTGTAATGACACCAATCATAATTGATGAAACAATCAGAGAAATGGCAACAAAAGCGATCAGCACATAGGTAATGGTATGGATAATTGTCGTCACAGATGACATCATCAGACCCACATAGTCGGTGTACTGAATCTTTGCATATTCTTCCTTGTCTGCGTTATAGTCTGTGATAGCGTCCTCAATGACATCCTTGTCTTCAAATGAAGCCGCATACAGGTTAATGGAAGAAGGCTCATCCAGATCTACATATCCAAGCTCCGAGAGGTTGTCCTCGTAGGTACTGTCGGAAAATTCCATTACATTGTCATAATACAGGGCACACTGGGCATCGGTATAGCCGGAGAGGGAAGCGTCCAGCGCAGCAGTCAGTTCTGCTGGCTGCATCGAAGCCATTTTCTGCTGTACTTCCTGTGCATACTGTGCTTTGACCTGCTCTGTCACAGCTTGTGTATAGGTGTTTTTCAGTTCCTCGTCATCCATGGAGGACAGATAGGAGCTGACTTCATCCTCAGACATGCGCATTTGCTGGGTCATAGCCTGAGAGAGCACAGCTTCCATTTCTTCCCGGCTCTTTCCATCTACCGCCTGTGCCACCATACCGGAGAGTTCTTCTTCTGTGGGAACACTCATCATTTTCACATACAGCGCAGCTTTGTCGGTGTCGCTTAATGTACTGATGTAGCTGCGCAGCTCTTCTGCCTTTCCGGCATCATCCAGATCACCCTTTGCCTCCTGGAACGGCAGGCCGGTAAAGATATCCGTAGCAGGATCCTCCAGCTGTGCTGCAATGGCATCTGATTCCTTTGCATGTTCCACAACATATTTGGTCAGATCACTGGTATAGCCAATAGAACCATTCAGCATCGGTGCCTTGGTGTCTTTATTCGGACGAATGATCCCTGTTACCTTCAGAGAAATGCCGTTGTCATACAAATACTGCAATCCGGTATCTGTATCCCGCAAATCCTGATACAGCCCGGTAGCTGCATCATAGCTGTAACAATCGGAATTGAGAATGGTACGGAATTCCATATTGCAGATTTCTTCATAAGACCAGGTAGAAGTGTTGCGTTTCACTTCTTCCTGATTGGTTGCTGCCTTAATCATATTGGCCGCTTCTTCCTCTGATGTCAAGCCAAGTGCATACAGCGCCATATCGTTCAGTTCGTTGTTTTCATCCAATACCAGTACGATTTCATTGTAATTGTGCGGCCAGTCTCCATAGACCACATCATACTGATTTTTTAAAACGTCACTGATTGCCGCGCCGTCATCTCCGGCCAGCATTTCTTCCCACAAATTAGAGGAAGCACCGCCGGAAAACATGGACATCATCGGCGAATCGCTGGAAAATCCAAAACTCTCGCTCATGGTTGTCATAGAGGACATATCCACATTCATGTATTCCAGCATCAGTTCCTGCAACAGTTCCGTTGTATCAGAACGCAGAATTTTTCCGTCTACATTTTTCGTGTACACCAGCATATCAAAATTATAGGAATATTGAATGCCGTTTAACGCCTTGTGCAAATCACTGTCTGTATCTGCATCTTCCTTTTCCAGATAGGACTTAAAGGATTTCAGATCATTTTCCGTGCTCTCCATGTTATTCATGGCATCAATGATGTCATAGATTGCCGGTTTTACATACACTTTATCCAGCGGATGATCTGCATCCGTGCTGTCAATATTCATAAAGGTTTCCATCAGTGCTGTGAGATCTGTATTGGTTTTCTCAATGGTCAGGGGATAGGAGGACAGTGTTTCCTCCTGAATTGCATCAATATAGGTGGTAAATCCCTGAGAAATCGAAAGCACCAACGCAATGCCGATAATGCCGATGCTGCCGGCAAATGCCGTCAACGTAGTGCGTCCTTTTTTGGTAAACAGATTTTTCAGAGAAAGAGAAAACGCGGTTCCAAAGGACATAGACGGTTTCTTTTTCTTCCTGCTCTGCTCCTGATCGGTACTGTCACGCATGGTTTCCAGTTTTACTTCTTTTTCAGAAAGCGGTGCAGAATCATCTGTCACAGTTCCGTCCAGCATCCGGATAATCCGGGAAGAATAGGTCTCCGCCAGTTCCGGATTGTGCGTTACCATAATAATCAGACGATCCTTCGAAATCCGCTTCAGAATCTCCATTACCTGAATGCTGGTTTCTGTGTCCAGAGCGCCTGTCGGCTCATCTGCCAGAATAATATCCGGATTATTGACCAGCGCCCGGGCAATCGCCACACGCTGCATTTGTCCGCCGGACATTTCACTGGGTCTCTTCCGCAGCTGATTGCCAAGTCCCACTTCTTCCAGTGCCTTTACTGCACGCTTTTTCCGCTCCGCTTTTGAAACACCGGACAGCGTCAGGGCAAGCTCTACATTTTGCAGCACCGTCTGATGGGGAATCAGGTTATAGCTCTGAAACACAAAGCCAATGGTGTGATTCCGGTAGCCGTCCCAGTCCCGGTCTTTGAAATCCTTGGTGGATTTTCCGTTAATCACCAGATCTCCGTCCGTATATTGATCCAGACCGCCGATGATGTTTAGCATTGTTGTCTTCCCGCAGCCGGACGGTCCCAGAATGGAAACAAACTCGCTCCTTCGGAATTTCAGATCAATTCCTTTCAGCGCATGCACCGTTCCATCTCCGGCAGGGTAATCCTTTTTGATGTTTTTTAATTCAAGCATCGTTTTCCTCCCTTGTGTAATTTCAGGTTTCTAAAGCCTGACCCATTTTATTATACCACACAAATCTCAACAAATCTGCTGCCGATGCTCAATTTTCATTGAGATTACAGCAGGTTTTCTTGCCTTTTGTCTGAAAATACGATATAATAGGACAAGAAAACAAATGCCAGAAACCGATGCAGAGAAAAGGGAGGTTTGATATATGTTTCAGATTCTGGTAGTTGAAGATGACAACGACCTGAGAAATTTGTTTTGCAAAACTTTGCAGCGCAATTCCTACCGCGCATTTCCGGCAGAGGATGCTGAAAACGCACTGCAAATTCTGGAGCAGGAGCACATTGATCTGATGATTACCGATGTAATGATGCCGGGAATGGATGGATTCAGCCTGATTCGCCGTCTCCGGGAAACCAACCAGGAGCTGCCGATTCTGATCGTCACGGCAAAAGGAGATATTTATGACAAGCACACCGGATTCCAGGCCGGAACGGACGATTACATGGTAAAACCTATTGATCTCCACGAGCTTCTGCTCCGGATAAATGCTCTGCTCAGACGTGCCAGAAGCATCAGCGAAAAGAAGCTCACCTTTGGACAAACCACACTGGAATACGCCACCTGGACGATGCATGATGCCGCCGGAACACAGATTTTGCCGCAGAAGGAATTTCAGCTGCTGTATAAGCTGCTGTCCTATCCCGGGCAAATTTTTACCCGGCAGCAGATTCTGGACGATATCTGGGGAATCAGCGGAGAAGAAGGCTCGCACACACTGGATGTGCACATCAGCCGACTGCGAGAACGCCTGAAGCACAATACGGATTTTGAAATCGTAACAATCCGCGGACTGGGATATCGGGTGGTGAAAAAATGAAGAAGCCACACACCAAGCACACCTCTCAATTGAAAAAACGGATGAAAATGCGGACACGTTTTGCCTGTCGGTTCTTCTGGCTGATTTTTACGTATTATGCCGTAGTGTACCTGTTCCTGCGTCTGCTGGAATATTTCGGCGTACCTCTGCAATCCCTAAAAGCACCGGCTATGGCAACCATTATTATCAGTCTGCTGTGCATCATTCTGTCCTTTTTTGCTTCATGCAGTTCTATGCGGTTGTTCTTTTTGCCGCTTGCCGAACTGAGTCAGGGTGCCAAGGAAATTGCAAAAGGGAATTTCAAAGTACAGATTTCCTATCAAGGGAATATCGAGGAATTGCAGAACACCATTGACAATTTCAATTTCATGGCACAGGAACTCCACTCTGTGGAGATACTGCGCAACAACTTTGTAGCAAACATTTCTCATGAGTTTAAAACGCCCCTCTCTTCGATTTCCGGATATGTGACACTGCTCCAGGATGAAGAGCTTACCCGGGAAGAACGGGATCTCTATATCCAGCGCACCATGCTGAATATCGAAAAGCTGAACACCCTGACAGAGAACATCCTGCGCCTTTCAAAACTGGAAAATCAAAATCACCTGGATGCCCCGGAGACCTATCGGCTGGACGAACAAATTCGGGAAGCTGTGGTTTTTCTGGAACCGAAATGGAGCAAAAAGGAGATTGCGCTGGATATCGATTTACAGGAAATCTCCTACACCGGACAGCAGGCACTGTTGTTTCAGGTGTGGGTAAATCTCATTGGAAATGCCATCAAATTTTCCGAGCAGCATGGTGAAATTTCCATTCGGCTGTATCAGGATCATGACTTGATCAAGGGGATTATCAGCGATGACGGCATCGGTATGTCCGAAGAAACCATGCGCCATATCTTTGACAAGTTCTATCAGGGGGATTCTTCCCGAAAAAGCCAGGGGAGCGGGCTGGGACTTGCACTGTGCAAAGAGATTCTGGACAAGTGCGGCGGTGCAGTCCGCGTATCCAGTACACCCGGAAAAGGCTCCGTTTTTATGGTGACACTCTGGAAAAAGCCGGAAGCTCCCACGTTTTGAGCCTCTAAAATTGTTTGATTTATTTACAAATTATTATTTTAGCACTTTTCTGTTGATGCAGACTATGGTATAATAAAAGGGATATCTTGTCAAAATTTGTCCGTGACTCTTGCTGTCTACCTGCGCGGAATATGTCACAAAAAGCCGCGTATGTGTGTTATTCTAAAAGAGACTGCCTGCCAAACCAGGCTTTTATCACGGACATTCCTTTTCGAAATCCAGCGCATGGCAGCACGATTTCGAAGAGAACGGGTGAAAAGGAGATCAAAGGAATCATGAAAAAGCAAAACCTGCAAAAGCAGCTGTTCGCTGCAATCCTGACCGGAACCATTGCGGTAAGTGCCTGCCCATTCGCCGCAGCAGCAGAATCTGCGGTTCCGGAGACAACAGCAATTGAGACACAGCTTTCTTCGGAAGAGACAACAGAACCCGAGGCGGAAGAGACGGAAATTTCAGAAGCATCCACTACGGCAGAAACCGAAACGGAGACAGTTCCGGCTGAGACAGAACCAACAGAAATTCCGGAGCTGGAAACTGAAACGGCAGCGGACGCAGATCAGCTGGCCGGAGACAGCGCCGAGGATCCGGTGACTGCATTTGTCACCAGATTGTATACCATTTGCCTGGCGCGAAATCCTGACGCTATGGGACTCAAGAACTGGCACGACAGAATCAGCAGCGGCAGTATCTCCGCAGTAGAAGCTGCCATGGGATTTTTAAACAGCAAGGAATACCAGGGAAAACAGCTGAGTGATGAAGCATATCTGGCCAATCTGTACCAGGTTTTCCTGAACCGAAACGGCAGCAGCGCCGAAATCCAGAACTGGATTAAGATATACAATCAAGGGGTATCCAGGAACTATCTGATTCGCGGATTTTCCAGCTCAACGGAATTTACCAATCTGTGCAGTTCCTATGGCATTGACCGCGGCAGTGTGACACTGACCGAAGAACGGGACAAGTACCCGAAAATTGCCGGCATGGTGGTCAATTGCTACCGCACTCTGCGCAGAACCCCCAGCGGCAGCGAAATCAACCAGTGGATTTCAAACACCCGAAACGGCGGATCTGGTGCAGATCTGGCCAAAAATGTATTCCAGTCTGATGAATACAAAAACCAGAAAACCGATGATGCAACCTACATTGCAGATCTCTATCAGACATTTTTAGGCCGCAGCTGCAGCGCAACCGAAATCAACAGCTGGAAAAACGTTCTGAGTCAAGGCGTTTCCCGCACTTATCTGATGGCACAGTTTTCTGCTTCAACAGAGTTTGGAAACCTGTGCACCACCAGCGGTATCAGCCGCGGCTCCGTCACTTTGACCGAAGAGCGGGACAAGCACCCGGGCGTTGCCAAAATGGTAGTGGGCTGTTATCAGATTCTGGGAAGATCTGCTTCCGGAACAGAGATTGAAAGCTGGGTGAAAAAAACGGTAACCAACGGCTCCGGCGCGGATCTGGTGGATGGATTCTTCAAGTCCCAGGAATACCGGAACAAAAACACCAGCAACACACAGTATGTTACCGACCTATACACCACCACGTTGGTCAGAACCCCGGACAGCAAAGGACTTTCCACCTGGGTAAGTGCACTGGAAAGCGGAACCAGCCGCGACTCCGTGCGGAACTCCTTTTATGAAAGCAGCGAGTTCAAGCAGCTGTGCACCAAAAACGGAATTGCCGTAAAAAAGAACCGCTATCCAAAGGCAGCGGCTGTGTTGAATCAGGTGGGCTGGAACCTGAAAGCCGCCTTCCAGTGGTCTGCCGGCATGCCGTACTCCAAAAACAATGCCACTGCCGCTCCTGGAATCGAGTGGTATGCAAACTATGGATTTACCAACAAAAAGGGAAACTGCTATGTCATGGCAGCGACCTTCTATGAAATGGCACGGGAGCTTGGATATGATGCGCAGCAGATTTCCGGCAGCGTGCCGCTCCGGAGAGGCGGATATGGCCCCCACTCCTGGGTAGAAATCAAAATCAACGGAACCACTTATGTATTCGATCCGGACTTTACCAATGAAACCGGCAGAAACGGTTACATGATTACATACGGCCAGTCCGGTACCTGGAGATATAACCGCGGTTCTGTTATGCAGTAAGCACCTGCTTTCACAGGTAATTCAATCCGCAATCGAGATAGGAGAAGATAATTATGAAAAAACAAATGCTCATTTCCGGAATTGCCGTCCTTGCCGCTGCCGGCATGGTTCTGACCGGCTGTAACAAAGACGATTCCTCTTCCAGTGAATCCACCGCAGAAACCACTGCTGAAATTGCAACTGCAACAACCGAAGAAACCGCTCCGGCAACCGAAGCACCCACAGAAGCTGCGCCGGAACTGAAAATCATCGGAACTCAGGCAGAAGGGGACAGCATCTACCAGGTGACCTTGCAGAATCACACCGGAAAGGAAATCACCGGCGTTTCAGTCAAGGACAGCTCACAGGAAGAGTTCCCGGAGAATATGCTGGAAGAATCCGATGTGTTCGCAAAGGACGAATCCCGGATTCTCTATTATGACGCAACAGAAGCGCTGTCTGCAAACGATACAGAAGAAAATGCATCTGATAAGGCTCTGACACCGGAATATACCATTCAGCTGACATTTGCAGACAATACCACAGCGCAGCTGCACCAGTTCCCGTTTGAAGATGTGGAGGAGGCCGAAATCAAGCTGGAAGATGACCTTGCTTATCTGGTCTACACCTCCGTTTCCTCCAAAACTGAGGTAAACACAAAGGAAGCAGAACAGATGCTGGCAGAAACAGCTTCTGAGGCCGAGGTACAGGTGGACACAGCAGATGTTGATACAGAGGACGATTCCTACCAGCAGGAGCAGCAGACGGTATATGCAGAAGAATCGGAAACACCGGCAGAAACGCCGTCCTATGACGCCCCGGCTGAAGAGCCACCGGCAGCGGATAACAACAGCGACAACAACGCTTCTGATCCGAATAGCGGCTGTCTTGGTGATGAGGGACTGTTTAACTAATGGAAACGAAACGCCGGGAAATTCATTTTCTTTCTGAACTGCGTGCAGTTTCATGCATTGCCATCGTTCTTCTGCACACCTTTTACGCTGCCAGTGCCTATGCCGCCCCCGGCAGCACTGCACACCTTGCGGCAATCAGCGTCCGGAATCTGATGATGTGGGCTGTTCCGTGCTTTGTGATGGTCAGTGGCGCTCTGCTCTTAGACCAGGCGCGTGTCATCACATACCGAAAGATCTTTCAAAAGTACATCCTTCGTATTCTGCTGGCACTTGTTCTCTTTTCTGTGGGATTTCAGGTGTTTGACGATATCACCGGAAACAGCGGCCTGCATCTGACAACCCTTCTTCATGGGCTGCAAAACGCAGTCACCGGACAGGGCTGGAAGCACATGTGGTATCTGTACTTGATCATTGCACTTTATCTGCTGCTGCCGTTTTATCGAAAGATTGCAGCCGGTCTCACCAAAAAAGACAGCTACTACCTGCTGGGTGTATACTTTGTCTTTTTATCCCTGATTCCCATGCTGCAAACACTCACACAAAAATCAACTGCATTTTATCTGTGTGTCTATAGTATCTATCCCTTTTACTTTTTCCTGGGGGATGCCTTTTTCCAGAAGCGGATTTTTCAAAAGCGCTGGATTCTGGCGCTGCTGGCTGTGGGAGGAACCGCCGCAATGCTCCTGCTTACGATGCTCTGTGAGAAAAAGCAGACAGCCTCTCTGTCAGAGCTACTGACCAGCTACGCCTTTCCGCCGATAGCACTGCAATCTGCCGGAATCTTTGGCCTGATGGCCATAAAAGCCGACAGAACGCCGAAATGGCTGTCCTGGATTCTCCGCCAGATTGACCAGTGTTCCTTTGGCGTATACCTGCTGCATATGCTGTTTTTGAAGCTGGTTCTGGTTGTCTGGAAATGGAATCCATACTCCCATGGCGGATTTCCGGTGATTCTGGCACTGGCGATTGCTGTGTTCCTCTGCTCCTTTGGGTGCATCTGGCTGCTAAAGCGCATTCCGGGACTGAAAAAAATTCTCTAAATGGGGAATCGGAAAACAAATTCTGAGAACCTGTCTTCACAAGAAATATATGTGGATTTTCGAGCATAATTTTGTTGTAG
>UQYK01000010.1 GCA_900545285.1 uncultured Ruminococcus sp. | reverse complement strand
GTGCTTCAAAAATTTTTTCTCTGATTGTGTTGCACTTGACTTGACAATCTATCATTATATCACGGAATCAATAATAAGGCAATGATTTATCTGAAACTGTGTTTAAATTGTAATATATAATTTGATCAGTAACTGAAATGTAATATTTGCGGCAACAAATCTTAGAAATCGCAAAAGCACCTCGTGTCCAAAGGAACGCGAAGCGCTTTTACAGTGTATGATAAGGAGAAAAAGTAGGTTATCGTATGATGATGGTGTTATTTGGCTGCCTGGAGTTGATCCAGTGCAACAGCCTGTGCGCCGCTCATCAGATCTTCTCTGGTTTCATATCCGATCGTCAGAACATCTACATAGAGGGAATCCAGATTGTCTGCATCTACCATGAAATAGAGGGTAACATTTACGGATTCACCTGGTTTCATGTCGGTGATATTGTTTTTATGGGAGCTGTGGTCGGTGTTGAAGCTAAATGCCATGTCATCTGTGTTAAGCATATCGTTCTCCTCTGAACCAAAGATGTCTCTGCGGTAGCTATCTTTCCAACTGAACTCGATTCCGGCATGCTTTGCTTCCATATCTTCTGACTGGAGTACATTCTGACCGTCAAACCAGAACAGACGAGGGCAGACGCATTCTTCCTGTGTTTCCTGTGTGAGATTGGTGTAGGTAAGATCCAGCTTCAGGATTTTCTGTGCCTTGGTTTCTGTTTTGATTGCGCTGTCCAGGGTGTTGACACCGTCTCCGTACTTGTACCAGGTACGTGTTATGTCAGCCACGGTTCCGTCTGCATTTGCATAACTGCTGTAATCCATAGGTGCACCGATGCCGTCTGTTGTAATGCCGTCAAAGGTGTCCTGAATCGTGGCGCTGTTGATAACAACGGAGGTGGTTTCATTGGATACGGTTTCACCAATTGCAGCAGCCTGGAACTTTGCACTGTCAAATGCGGTGTGCTCTGACTCGTCAGTTTCAATCTGGTTATCGTCTGTCTGATTGTTCCAGATATCGGCCACTTCAGTTTCACAAGGGGTGAGAGAGATGTTTTCCGCGATTTTTTTCAGATCGTCCTCTGAAATTCCGGCAGAAACGTAAACTTGCAGCGCATAGGGAGAATCCGGGAAACTAATCCACACTTCGCGGTTAAAGGCCGTGTTCGGATGTGCCTGCCCTGTCACATCTGTTGTGGCGCAGAGAACCGTATTTTCACCGCAGGTGTAGGTCTCTTCAGACAGGGCGTTGTTGATTTTATGTTCCAGGGCAGCGTCATGACTGTCCATTTTCCACAGAAACATGGACAGCCCCTGGTCATCTGCGGAGGTGTATTTTCGAACACCGCTGTCTGCGGCAGTGGATTCCGCATTCATGAGCTGCATGCCCTCCGGCAGCCATCCGGTCTGGAATGTCATGGGCTGGGCAGAAGTACTGCTGTCAGAAGCGGCATTGTTGCCGATTACCAGATTCTGCTGATAGTTTCCGGATTGCTGGAAATAGGCGTTCATCCGGTTTACTGCAAATGCGGTGGAAGGTACCAGTACCACAGCGGCAGCCACAACAATGGCAGTGACTGCGGATTTTTTCATGCGAAAAGCGTTCCGTTTCATAGAAGATTCCTCCAATTGGTGAAAAACAGCGGCTTTTTTATCCTGATAGCGTTTTGAGAAGTGATGTGGCTTTGCGTGGGAATCGAATGCGTCTGCAACAATTGCATTCCATTCCGAATCGTCATAGGGAAACAATTTGTTCGACATAATAAGACGCTCCTTTCTGCTTTTGGATTTTCTTTCTGGCTCGTTCAAATCGCTTTCGTGCGGCAGCCTCTTTCATCGAGAGCCGCTGTGCGATTTCTCGAAAGGACAGCCCTTCCTGACAGCGCAGCAGCAAAATGCTGCGGTCAGTTTCATTGAGCGCATGGAGCAGATGCTGGATCTCCTCCGTTTCCATTTGCATGCGAAGCCGTCTTTCCAGATCGTCTGCCGGATCCGGCAAATCCAGGATGCTGTCATCCCACGGGGTGTAGCGCTCGGACTCCAGTTTGTTTCTCTGATATTGATTGATGGCAGTGCTGCGAATTACTTTTACGATATAAGATTTGGTCTGTACAGCGTCCATTGCCTCAAACTTTTCTAAATTTCGGAGAATCCGGAGAAATGCATCAGACACAGCATCTTCCGCCTGCTCGGTGTGATGCAGAATCGCATAGGCAATCCGATACATGGGCTGTTCATACTGCTCATAGAGCTGACGGAGCGTTTCCTGCTTTTCCTGTGCCGTCATGATATCACCTCTTTCTTCGAACGTTCTGTTTATCATAACCATCTGCAACCAGGGATTTGTGACAAACAGAAGAGAAAATGGATTCCGGAATGCTTTTTTCTGTCGTTCTGTCTATATTAACCGGAGAAAAAACGTATTTGTGACAAGATAAAAAATCCCGGAAACGCCGCGGCACTTTCCGGGATTTTTCAGATCATGTTCCGTTTAAATGCAAAGCAGTCTCTGCATGCACCTTATTTTAAAACCTGATAGCCTTTTTCTTTGACTGCTTTTTTCAGTGCGGAGAGATTCGGCTGCGCATTCAGCTTCAGAACAGCAGTGCCTGCCTCGTGGCTGACAATGGCTTCCTCCACTTCCGGGAAGGCTTCCAGACAATTCTTGACGGTAGCTTCACAGTGTCCGCACATCATGCCTTTGATGTGCAGTGTCAGTTCGAGAGAAGAGGAACTCTGTGAATCTGCAAGAGACAGGTTGGAAAGTGCCGTTTTCAGCTTCCGGTCTTTGTCTGCGCGGCTGATGCGGAACAGATTCAGACGCAGTGCATTGGTAACAACGCAGAAGCTGGAAAGACTCATGGCAGCGGCGCCGAACATCGGGTTTAGCTTCCAGCCAAACAGCGGAATCCAGACACCGGCAGCAAGGGGAATGCCAATGATATTGTAAATGAATGCCCAGAACAGATTCTCGTGAATGTTGCGCAGGGCGGCGCGGCTGAGACGAATGGCAGCCGGTACATCTGTGAGACGGCTTTTCATCAGTACAATGTCGGCGGCATCAATGGCCACATCTGTTCCGGCGCCAATGGCAATGCCGATATCTGCCCTGGTCAGAGCCGGGGCATCGTTGATGCCGTCACCGACCATGGCCACTTTTCCCTGCTTGGAAAGCTTTCGGATGATTGCTTCCTTTCCGTCTGGAAGCACACCGGCAATGACATGATCAACACCGGCCTGTTTGCCGATGGCCTTTGCAGTTTGTTCGTTGTCGCCGGTGAGCATAACGACCTGAATGCCCATGTTCCGGAGCTGTCGAATTGCCTCTGGACTTTCTTCTTTCAGGACATCCGCGACGGCAATCATTCCCAGAAAGACATCATCCCGGCTGAAAAAGAGGGGCGTTTTTCCGGCGTTGGCCAGTTCCTGTGCCTTTGCCTGCATTGCATCCGGAATCCGGGCAGCCTTTGCAATACAGGAAGCATTTCCGCCGTACAGGGTGTGTCCGTCAAGAACAGCGGTCAGGCCGTTTCCGGGGAGTGCCTGGAACTCCGTGACTTCTGCAATTTGCAGGTTTTGTTCCTTTCCATATTCCAAAATGGCCTTTGCCAGGGGGTGTTCACTTTTTTGTTCCAGAGAAACGGCCATAGACAGCAGTGCTTCCGGTGTAATTCCCTCCGAGGGGAGAATATCGGTTACCTTTGGTTCGCCGCAGGTAATAGTACCAGTTTTATCCAGTGCAACAATCTGTACCTTTCCGGCTTCTTCCAGAGAAACTGCTGTTTTAAACAGAATGCCATGCTTGGCACCAACGCCGTTTCCCACCATAATGGCAACCGGCGTTGCCAGACCCAGCGCGCAGGGACAGCTGATGACCAGAACCGAAATGCCCCGTGCCAACGCATAGCCCACACTCTGTCCCACCAGAAGCCAGACCGCAATGGTAACAATAGCGATGGCAATTACAGCAGGAACAAAGATGCCGGAAACCTTGTCGGCGACCTTTGCAATCGGCGCTTTTGTGGCGGCTGCGTCACTGACCATGCGGATGATCTGGGACAGCGTAGTGTCTTCTCCCACACGGGTTGCCTCGCACCGCAGGAAGCCGGATTGGTTGATGGTAGCGGCAGAAACACTGTCGCCCTGGCTCTTGTCTACCGGAATGCTCTCTCCGGTAAGAGCGGATTCGTTTATGGCGCTGGTGCCGTCCAGAATCACCCCGTCTACCGGAATGCTCTCTCCGGGACGAACAACAAAGATATCTCCCTTGTGTACCTGCTCAATGGGCACAGTTACTTCCGCGCCGTCCCGCAGGAGCACAGCAGTTTTAGGAGAAAGATTCATAAGGCCTTTCAGTGCACTGGTGGTCTTTCCCTTCGAGTGTGCTTCCAGCATCTTTCCCACCGTAATCAGGGTGAGAATCATTGCCGCCGATTCAAAATAGAACTCGTGCATATAGTGCATGACTGTGTCCATGTCGCCCTTTACCTGTGCATCTGTCATAGCAAACAGAGCGTAGGTACTGTACACAAAGGCAGCGCCGGAACCCAGCGCAACCAGGGTGTCCATATTCGGCGAGCGATGGAGCAGGCTCTGAAAACCGCTGACGAAGAACTTGCGGTTAATCACCATAATGATAATGGTCAGGAGCATCTGTACCAGTCCCATGGCAATGTGATTGCCATTGAAAAAAGACGGAAGCGGCCAGTTCCACATCATATGTCCCATTGAAAGATACATGAGCACCGCCAGGAATCCTACAGAAGCGATCAAGCGCTTTCGCAGTACCGGTGTTTCGTGGTCGGCCAGAGCGTCACTGTCAGAGCCGGCAGCCGGTGTGGATTCTGCGCCTTTTTTGGATGCGCCGTAACCGGCCTGCTGTACCGCCTGAATGATGGCTTCCGGAGAAGCCGTGCCTTCGACTCCCATGGAGTTTGTGAGCAGGCTCACGGAGCAGCTGGTTACGCCTTTCACCTTGGAAACGGCTTTTTCCACTCTCGCACTGCACGCGGCACAGCTCATGCCTGTGACAAGATATTGTTCCATACAGTAAAAACCTTCCTATTTCATCAATTTTTGCAGGGTAGCAACCAGTTCATCAATTACCTCGTCTTTTCCGGCGCGGATATCCTCAGCCACACAGGTGCGGATGTGATTTGCCAGCAGTTCCTTGTTAAAGGCGTTCAGAGCAGCGTTTACAGCCGCTACCTGGACGAGAATGTCCGGACAATAGGCGCTTTTTTCCACCATGCCGCGGATTCCGCGGATCTGTCCTTCAATCCGGTTCAGACGGTGAATGAGTTTGGTATATTCTTCCTGCGATCGTTCCTTTGTCTTGTGACAGCAGGGACATTCTTTTTCTTCTGTTTCCATAATACAGGTTCCTTTCTTTTTCGGGAATGGGGAGAGCAGCCAATATACCCTCCATAGGTATATTATATACCCCCAAGGGGTATTTGTCAAGTTAGAAAAGGCGGAAGAATCCATGAATATTCTTCCGCTCGTTTTCCATATTATGCGCCGCTGACACTTAATCTGCTGCATGCTGTTTTTGCAGCTGCAAAAAGTCCTCGGCCAGCTGCTGGGCTGCGTCATAGGAATCCAGGTGATAGCACCTTGCCCGAAACTGTGCTGCGCCGTATAATCCGGTCATGTACCAGGCCGCGTGTTTTCGGGCATCCCGGATTGCGATTTCCGGCGGTTTCTGGGGATTGCATTCCAAAATCAGGCGGACATGGCGGAGCATGGTTTCCATGCGTTCTTCCAGCGATGGTGGTGCAGCAGTTTTTCCCTGCATGGCACAGTTGATTTCCCGGAAGAGAAAGGGGTTTCCATACGTACCCCGTCCGGCCATTACCAGATCACATCCGGTTTGCGCATACATGGCTAGACAGTCCGCGGCGGTCTGCACATCGCCGTTTCCGATTACGGGAATATGCACCGCCTGTTTTACCTCCCGGATGGCGTTCCAGTCAGCCTTTCCGCTGTAGAGCTGTGCCTTTGTTCTGCCGTGAACTGTGATAGCTGCTGCGCCGGCCTCTTCCATAGCCTTTGCAAAGGGGACGGCGTTTCTGCTGGTTTCCTCCCATCCCAGCCGGAATTTTACAGTAACCGGAACGCTGCTTTCCCGGACGGCCGCCCGGACAATTTCCTGCGCCAGGGGGATATCCCGCATCAGGGCACTCCCGGCACCGGTAGCAACTACTTTATGCACCGGGCAGCCCATGTTAATGTCAATCCAGTCCGGCGCATACTGCTGTACCAGTGCGGCGGCTCTGGCCATGAATTCCGGTTCGCTGCCAAACAGCTGGATGCCCATGGGACGTTCCGGCTCTGTGATGGTGCACAATTCACCGGAGCCCTTGTCTCCATAGCAAAGACCCTTGACAGAAACCATTTCACTTACAGTTCCGGCTGCGCCGAAGCTGCGGCACAGAAGCCGGTACGCACGGTCTGCCACGCCTGCCATAGGTGCCAGGATTGCCGTCTTGGGAAAGGTGACGCTGCCGAGCGTAAATGCCGTCTGTTGTTTTTCCATGAAAATTCTCCTTTGGTCGATCATTTGAAATCTCTGTCCTATTATACCATGTCTGCCGGAAAAAGTAAACTGTATTTCTTTTGGCGCAGAATGAACGCGCACCGGGAGAATTTTCAGAAGCCAGTTTCAAAGTTTGCTGAAAAGACGCTGGATTCTTTCTATGAAATGGACTTCTTAAAAAAGAACTGTACATTTTTCAGGAAATGTGCTATACTAAAAACATATAAACAGGAGAGCCGCTTTTGCCTTTGCGCAGCTGCATTCCACAGGAGGAATTTATGAAATTACTGGCGATTGACGGAAACAGCATCATTAACCGTGCGTATTATGGAATCCGTCCTCTGAGCAATACAAAGGGCATTTTTACCCATGCGATTTTTGGCTTTATGAATATATATTTGAAAAATGTATCGGAGGTGAAGCCGGATGCCATTGTCGTGGCATTTGATTTGCGTCAGCCGACGTTCCGGCATAAAGCCGTTGAAACCTATAAGGCCAATCGAAAGGGCATGCCGGAGGAACTGGCAATGCAGATGCCATATCTCAAGCAGTTGCTGACGCTGCTGGGCGTTTCAGTTGTAACCTGTGAGGGCTATGAGGCAGACGATATTCTGGGCACATTGGCGGCAGCCTGCACTGCACAGAAGGATACCTGTGTGATTCTCACCGGAGACCGGGACAGCTTGCAGTTGGTCAATGACTATGTGACTGTGCGGCTGGCAACCAATAAGGAGACGATTCCGTTTACACCAGAGCGGTTTCAGGAGGAGTACGGTTTTTCGCCCCTGTCTCTGATTGATCTGAAAGCCCTGATGGGGGACAGCTCCGACAACATTTCCGGCGTGGCCGGTATCGGGCAGAAGACTGCTTCAAAGCTGATTCAGGAGTGGAACACGGTAGAAAATCTTTATGCCCACCTGGATGAAGCCGGTCTGACAAAGGGCGTATACACCAAGCTGGTGAACGGTGCAGAGGCGGCAAAGCAGAGCAAATGGCTGGCCACCATTGTTACCGATGTGCCCATTGCCACAGAAACAAAAGCTTACCTGCCAAAGCCGGTGCAGACCAGCGCAGTCAAATCCCTGCTGCTGGAACTGGAAATGGTAAAGCTTTTGGACAAGCTGAAACTTTCTGATGCAGGAAATGCCCGTTCTGCGGAAGCAGATGCGCCGGAACAAACGGAAAAGCCGCTGCCTTCCCTGGAAGAGAAGCCACTGACAGTAGAAATCCTGGAAGCAAGAAAACCGGACGGGAAAGCGCTGCCGGCAGTGCTGTTTGACGGCAAGCAGGCACGGGCATATTATCCGGATTCAGATCCGGAAACGGTTTACTGTACAGAAGATCCGGCTCTGTGCAAGATTCTGTTTCAGCAGCCGCGGATTTCCTTTGCAGCAAAACCCCAGTATCGGTTTCTGCTGTCTGCCGGGGTGACACCGGACAGCAGCACGCCTTCTGCAAGTGATGCGGAAATTGCGGCGTATCTGCTGAATTCTACCACTTCTTCCTATGAAATTGAGCACCTGTGTGTGACCTATCATGTGCCGTTTGAAAAGAGCCAGGGCGTGCATGCGGATCTGGCGGCGCTTCCGGCGCTGTATGAGGCGATGAAAAAACGGGTAGACGATCAGGAAATGACTGCGCTCCTGCATGCAGAGGAACAGCTGACTGTAGTGCTGGCCGCAATGGAGCATACCGGAATCGCCATTGATCAGCAGGGCGTTCAGGATTTTGGCGTGTATCTGACGGAACAAATAGAAGAAATGCAGCAGATGATCTACGATGAAGCCGGCCATCCGTTTAATATCGGCTCTCCGAAGCAGCTGGGCAATGTCCTGTTTGAGGAAATGCAGCTGCCCCACGGGAAAAAGACCAAGACCGGCTATTCCACCAATGCGGAGATTCTGGAAAAACTCAGCGGTGAATTTTCCATTGTGTCTTATGTGCTGAAATGGCGGCAGTATGCCAAGCTGAAATCCACCTATGTAGACGGCCTTTTGAAAACAGTGGGAGCAGACGGACGTATCCACTCTGTTTTCAAACAGACGGAAACCCGGACAGGGCGCATTTCCTCCACGGAACCCAATCTCCAGAATATTCCGGTGCGGACGGAACTGGGACGGAATATGCGAAAGTTCTTTGTGGCAAAGGAAGGATGCGTTCTGCTGGATGCGGACTACAGCCAGATTGAACTGCGGCTGCTGGCCAACCTCAGCGGAGACAAACAGATGCAGGAGGCCTTTTTGAGCGGCGCGGATATTCATGCCGCAACGGCTGCGCAGGTGTTTGGCATGCCAAGGGAGATGGTCTCTCCGGAAATGCGGAGCGCGGCCAAGGCGGTGAATTTCGGCATTCTGTACGGCATGGGCGCCTATTCGCTGTCGCAGGATATTCACGTTTCCGTGCAGGAGGCCAACCGCTATATCCGGAACTATAAGAACCAGTTTCCCAGCGTAGATGCATTTATGGAAGGCATTATTGAACGGGCAAAGATCAACGGCTATGTTACCACATATTTCAAGCGGCGGCGGCCGGTGCCGGAGCTGCTGGCTTCCAATAAAATGGTGCAGGCTGCCGGAAAGCGCATTGCTATGAACACTCCGATTCAGGGGACGGCAGCGGATATCATCAAGCTGGCAATGATTCATGTGTATGAACGGCTTCAAAAGGATGTACCGGATGCCCGGTTGATTTTGCAGGTGCACGATGAACTGATTGTAGAAGTGCCTCAGGCGCACGCCATGCAGGCCGCAAGAGTGCTGGGAGAAGAAATGCAGCACGTGATTCAAAATACACTGCCGGAGCAGCAGCAGGCGGAATTTCCTGTGCCGCTGACGGCAGATGTGAGCATGGGGGAGAGCTGGTATGCAGCAAAGGGTTAATCTTGTTCCGTTAAAAGAAGCGTGGCTTCCGGTGGTTGCCGAAATTGCGGCGCTGTCATTCCCGGATCCCTGGTCGGAAAATCTGTTCCGACAGACGATGGACTGCTGCTATAACCGGATCTGGTGCGCGGTGGACGGAGAAACCGTCTGCGGCTATGTTGTGGTGTCGCATACGGGGGATGCGGTGAATCTGGACGACATTGCAGTGCATCCGAACTACAGACACCGGGGTATTGGCAGAATGCTTCTGCAATGGGCGCACCAACAATTCCCGGAGCAGGAATTCTGGCTGGAAGTGCGGGAGTCCAACGCCGTCGCCATTGCGCTGTACCAATCCGAAGGCTATCAGCAGGTGGGCTTTCGGAAACGGTATTACCACGATCCGGAGGAGGGTGCTGTGCTGATGACACGAGAGGCAAATGACTTGTGCTAAATCCGCTTTATCCTTATACAATGCAGAATCGGAAAAAACAAAATACCGGATAAAGTACATGCGATGGCTTTGCGGTATTGTGATAAAGTTCATAGAAATGGAGATGCAGCTATGCTGATATTAGGAATTGAAAGTTCCTGCGATGAAACTGCGGCAAGTGTGGCAAGAGATCACACGGAGATTCTTTCCAACGTAGTTTCCTCTCAGGTAGAAGAACATAAACTGTACGGCGGTGTTGTGCCGGAGATTGCCTCCCGACGGCATTGTGAAAACGTTTTGCCGGTGGTGCAGAAGGCACTGGATGACGCCGGC
Source organism: uncultured Ruminococcus sp. (assembly GCA_900545285.1). GTDB lineage: Bacteria > Bacillota > Clostridia > Oscillospirales > Ruminococcaceae > Ruminococcus_C. The sequence goes on along the minus strand of UQYK01000010.1, from coordinate 35,759 downwards.
GTGACGCTGGCGGAACTGGACGGTATTGCGGTGACGGCGTACCCCGGACTCATCGGCGCACTGCTGGTAGGGGTAAACTTTGCCAAGGGACTGGCGCTGGCTTCCGGAAAGCCCCTGGTACCGACGCATCATCTGGCCGGGCACATTGCATCCAACTATATTGCCCATCCGGAACTAAAGCCGCCGTATCTTTGCCTGGTGGTCAGCGGCGGCCACAGCCATCTGGTAGAGGTACTGAGTCATACCACGTTCCGGATTCTGGGCCGCACCAGGGATGATGCGGCAGGGGAATGCTTTGACAAATGCGCCCGTGCCATGGGCTATCCCTATCCCGGCGGCATTCATCTGGACAAAGCGTCCAAATCCGGCAATCCGGATGCCTTCCCTCTGCCGAAACCGAAGATTGCAGATAACGCCTATGATTTCAGCTTTTCCGGCCTGAAAACTGCGGTGGTCAATCTTCTGCACAATGCCAGCCAGAAGGGGACACCGGTCTGTACAGAGGATCTGGCGGCATCGGTGCAGGCAACCATTGCAGAAGTCCTGACAGAGCACACCATGCGCGCAGCCAGAGAGCATGGCTATACCACCATTGCTGTGGCAGGCGGCGTTTCCGCGAACAGCGGTGTCCGGGCTTCTTTGCAGAAAGCCTGTGAAAAACGGGGCTATACCCTCTACATGCCGCCTCTGTCGCTTTGCGGAGATAACGGCGCAATGATTGCCTGCGCTGGTTCTTACGCGTTTGAAGCCGGAATTCGGGCAGATTCCAGCCTGAATGCCAGCGCAACCATGGAACTGACTGCATGGGGCGAACAGAGCAGGCGAACGGTTTAAACCAATTAGTTCCCCAAAAAATCCGGCCTATGCAACAGTTTTACAGAAACTGTCCGTGTCAAGAATACAAATGACTCCGATTCATGAACACAGTTTGAATATTACTGCGTTTTTTTTCGAAACCGCTTGACACGGCACAGGAATTTGGGTATAATAAATTGTGATGGGACATTTTGAAGAATGTTCCAGAAAAAGCAGGCTGAGAAAACTGCAAAATATCAGGAGGTAGTACTAATGGCATTGACAAACAATAAAAATGTGCTGCAGTGGGTTGACGAAATGGTTGCACTCACAAAGCCGGACAAGGTTGTCTGGATCGACGGCTCTAAGGAACAGCTGGATGCACTGACAGAAGAAGTAACTTCTCTGCCGGAAGGCAATCATGACAAGATGTACAAGCTGAATCCGGACAAGCTGCCTGGCTGTCTGTATCATCGCACACTCCCGAACGACGTTGCTCGTGTAGAGGATCGTACCTTTATCTGCTCTAAGACAAAGGAAGGCGCAGGCCCGACCAACAACTGGATGGATCCGGAAGAAATGAAGGCAAAGCTCACTCCGCTGTATGACGGCGTAATGAAGGGCAGAACCATGTATGTCATTCCGTACTCCATGGGTCCGATCGGTTCTCCGCTGGCTAAGGTAGGCGTTGAGCTGACTGACTCCATCTATGTTGTTCTGAACATGAACATCATGACTCGTATGGGCGTTCAGGCATTTGAGAACTTGGGTGAGACCTCTAATGACTTCGTTCGCGGCCTGCACTCCAAGGCAGATGTAGATCCGGAAAATCGTTATATCGTACAGTTCCCGGAAGAAAATACAATCTGGTCCATCAATTCTGCTTACGGCGGCAACGTTCTGCTGGGCAAGAAGTGCTTCGCTCTGCGTATCGCTTCCTTCCAGGGTAAGAACGAAGGATGGATGGCTGAGCATATGCTGATCCTGGGCGTTCAGAAGCCCAACGGCGAAACAAAGTATATCACAGCTGCATTCCCGTCTGCCTGCGGCAAGACCAACCTGGCTATGCTGATTCCGCCGGAAGGCTATAAGAAGGATGGCTACAAGGTATTCACAGTCGGCGATGATATCGCTTGGATGAAGCCGGGCAAGGATGGCAGACTGTACGCAATCAATCCGGAAAACGGCTTCTTCGGCGTTGCTCCGGGTACCAATGACCACTCCAACCCGAATGCTTTGGCTTGCACCAAGTCTGGCACCATCTTCACCAACGTTGCTCTGAACAATGCAGACAACACTGTTTGGTGGGAAAAGCTGGATAAGAATCCGCCGGTTGATGCAACTGAGTGGACTGGCAAGAAGGTAAATGGTCCGGAATTCATCGCTGAAGGCGGTAAGCTGGCTCACCCGAACTCCAGATTTACCTCTCCGGCAAAGAACTGCCCGTGCCTGTCTCCGGAATTCAACAATCCGGAAGGTGTACCGATTTCCGCTATCATCTTCGGCGGCCGTCGTGCATCCACCACTCCGCTGGTATATCAGTCCTTCGACTGGACACACGGCACTTATATGGGTTCTGCTGTTTCTTCTGAAACAACAGCAGCTGCTACTGGTGCAGTCGGCGTTCTGCGTCACGACCCGATGGCTATGAAGCCGTTCATTGGTTACAATGTTGGTGACTACTGGGCACACTGGCTGGAAATGGGCGAAAAGCTGGGCGACAAGGCTCCGAAGATCTTCAACGTAAACTGGTTCAAGACAGATGATGAAGGCAACTTCCTGTGGCCGGGCTTTGGTGACAACATGCGTGTTCTGGACTGGATCATCAAGCGTTGCGAAGGTACTGTAGACGCTGTTGAAACTCCGATCGGTTTCGAGCCGAAGGCTGAGGACATCAACGTTGACGGTCTGGTATATGAGGGCAAGCAGTTTACTTCTGACGATATCGCAGACCTGCTGAAGCTGGATATGGATAAGTGGGAAGCTGAAATCACCGAGATGCGCAGATATTATGATGAAGACATCAAGGCAAAGGGCGGCAACATCCCGGCTGCTCTGTACGAACAGCTGGATAAGCTGGAAGCTCGCATCAAGGCTGCTGAATAAGCAACGAATTTTATGAAACGCGTTTCCATTGGAAAGGCGAATCGATAAAAAAGGACGTTCTCCATTTGGAGAGCGTCCTTTTTGCTTTTCGAAAATGTTTTCGCAAATGTGAAATGTCAGGCATTGCGTCTCACGTTACCGCTTATTTTCCAAAGGAAAAGAGTCCTTTTTTCACATAAGGTTCTGCATGGCTGGAAAGCAGATGATAGCCAATGCCTTCGATTTCCTTTTCCAGCATTGCCAGATCCAGTTCATTTTCACTAATGACAACAGTTTCGCCCTTTCCGGCGGAGGAACTGACCTTTTTCACTTTGCAGTGGTTGCGGATCAGATCATTCATGTGTGATTCACACATGCTGCACATCATGCCATCGATTTTCAAAACAGTTTTAACCATAACAAACACCTAATTTCCCATAAGACAGCTGTGGGAAAAGCCTTTCTTTCAGATTTGGTACGTTCTGTTTTCAAAGAACATATCGGTGAGATACCCTGTAGGGGTATTTTTATTATATACCCCTACAGGGTATTTGTCAAGCCTTTTTCCAAAAATTATTTTTGCTTGATCTGAAAGCAGAATTGTACGGATTTCGCTGCGGTGCGCCAGTCGGTTTGTGCCATATAGGAATAGCATTGGCTCCAGAGGATTTCCTCCAGATCTATGACATCTGCGCCAGATGCACGCAAGGTTTCCTCAAGTGCGCTTTCACATTGTCCTTCGATAACGGCGGCAGCGGAGGAAAAATCCCCCTGTCCAGTAATGCGAATTTTGATTGTCACAAGGGGAATTTCGTCCTGCATCTGTACGGAAAACTGTGTACGGGCGCTTTGTACAGAAAAGACAGTATCTTGATTTTCTGCTATTTTCTCCGGAAAATTGTCACCTCGCAGCCAGCAGAGACCGGCCGAAGCATCTGCGGAAAGGGTCGTCCAGGAAGTGATAGTTCCCACAGCGCCGGAAAATCCCTCCTCCGTCCAGATTGGAAAGAAAGCGGTCTCGGCAGAGCCGTCCATTTCCCGAAGAATGGTGAACAGGTTTGTCTCCGGGAGTTTGCCCTGCTGCATTTCCTGCCGGAGCTGGTTGGTAAAAGCAGTGGTATCTGTATCAGAAAAGGAAGCATTCTCAGACAGCCCTACGACCTGGCAGGAAGGGGAAAGGCGGTAATCATGCATCAGATCATCCAGCTGAACTGTAAAAGCTGGATTTGCATAGGTGAGTAGTTCCAAATGGCCGAGGAAAAGTTCCTTTCCGGTTGCAATGCCGGCGTTGGTCAGCGCCTCGTCAATGGTATTTCCGTTTCCGGATGCAATTTCCGTCTCGTGTGAAAAGTCGTGAAGGGAAACCTGCGGCGATGCAGCGTGGTGTAGTTCCAGCGCCTGTACATAGGTGCGGTCGCGTACCTGAATGGCGCTGCATCCTGTGAGAATCGGAAGCGGCAGTAGGAAAAGTAAAATTTTGAAACAGGCAGATTTCATGCAGCAGCACCTCCGTTTCGGCGGCACAGCAAAAATCCGGATGGAATCAGAATTGCCGCCGCAGTGAGAAAGATAGGATTCCATACGGCCGAATACGCAAAGATACCGGGAATTGCAGTGCATCCCAGCATGAGAATCAGACAGATTGTGCTGGCATAGCGCAGCTTCGGGAAGCGCAGTTGGAGCAGATGCGCTGCAAGAACCGTGTAAATGGTGATGCGGAATACACACAGCATGACAAATACCAGAAGGTACAGAGCATCTGCGCGCTGGGAACGAAACGGCTGTGAAATGGATGCCGCTGCGAAAAACGGATGCTCGGCCTGTGCCATGCGGCTGCCCAGTACGGCCATGCCTACAATGGTCAGGAAACCGGACAAAAGCACCTTTCCGGAGAAAATCTGCACACAGCATCGCCACCGATTTTCCTTGACGCATTCCAGCAGAAGAAACAGGAGAACAACTTCGTCCCCATATGCCATGCTGTGGACAAAGCCGTCCCAAATGCTATCCTTAGGCGAGAACGCCAGATTTTGCGGCTCTGCCTGTGCGACACTGCCCAGAAGCAGAACTGCCAGGGTAAACAGAAGGATTGCAAAGACAATCGTACTGCTTCGCGCCAGAGCATGGATGCCTAATGATGCGGTGTAAACACAGATGAGCGCAATGCAGGCGGCTCCCAGGAATCTCCCGGAAAAGGGGAGATTCAGGTCTGCGGCGGTTTCTTGCAGCAGGGTGAAAGAAACACAGCCCCGTAAAATGAGATAGCCAAAAAACAGCAGGGGGAGAACCAGATGCTTTTTGGCATAGGCGGAAAAAGAAAATCCGGCCTGAAACAGCATTAGCATGGGCAGACACAGAAGAAGCTGGAACGCGCAGCCGAGAATTGCACCGAAAAAACCTTCCAGGGTAAAGGGCACGGTTTGGCACAAGAGAGAAAATGCCGCACTCAGAAACAGCATGACAAAAAGCTGACCGGAACGCAATCTATTCATGATAATCCTCCACAGTAAAATTCCCGGACTGCATCTTTCGAAAGCTGACGCGGGTGAGCGTATCGCGCAAGCCTTTGGGGTAGAAGGGGGAAAACGGCGCCATAATGGGAAAGCCGCAGATTTCACCGGAACACAGGTGGAACAGTACCACAGATCCCAGCAGACTGATGCCAAAGATTCCCCAGAATCCGCCGGCCAGAAGAAATGCCAGCCGCAGAAGGGTGATATTTTGCGCCAGGTCTGGAATTACAAAGCCTGCAATTACTGCAATTGCCGTTACGGTGAGCATTGGCGTGCTGATCAGGCCTGAGGAAACTGCTGCGTCTCCGATAATCAGACCGGCCACAATACTGACAGCGCCGCCCACGGCTTTTGGCAGACGCAGACCGGCTTCCCGAATGATTTCGTAGACAAGCAGAACGCCGATGGCTTCGGCGGTGAGAGAAATCGGGGCATTTTCTTCCGCTTCTGCCAGGATTAAAAGCAAGGTGTGATTGAGCAGCTCCGGGTGATGGAGAGCAATTGCCAGATAGAGAGCCGGAAGCAGGATTGCAATCAAAAAGGCTGCGTATTTAATCCAGCGAATCAGCGTTGCATAGGCCGGGCGAAAACAGTAGTCATCCATGGTCTGAAAATTTTCGCAGAACAGCTTGGGAATCACCAGCGCAAACGGTGTCCCGTCAATGAGCAAACCTACGCGCCCCTCTAAAAGTTTAGCGCAGAGCACATCCGGCCGCTGGGTGGCACCCACTGCATCAAAGAAACACCGGCGGCGATTCTCTAGAAACGGCTGCACATAGCCGGAGGAGAGAATGGTTTCCAGTTCCATCCTGTCCAGGCGGTCTTTGATCTGCCGGATCAGCTGCTTTGGAACCCGGTCAGCCATGTAGCACAGACAAAGATCGGTCTGGCTTTTGGTACCTTTGACAAACAGTTCCAGCTTGAGCTGCGGTGTTTTCATGCGCCGCCGCAGTAGGGACATATTGACCCGCACTACTTCAATAAATCCATCCTTTGCTCCCATCACGTTGTTTTCGCCGGAGGGTTCACTGACAGAGCGTTTGTCATAGCCCTGTATGCCGAATACCAGCGCCTTTGCTGCGCCGTCAACAACCAGTACGGCGAATCCGGAGTTCAAAAACCGGAATAGCTTTGCATAGGTATCCGCCTCTGCACGGTCAATGGAATAAAGCTGCCGATTCTGTATGAAATCCAACACCTGCATACCGTTTGGGTTAGGCAGTTGGATTTGGGTAATGGGATTGAGAATCAATTCGGTGATCATTGCTGTGGACAGCATGCCCTCGCAGCAAAGCAGCGCTGCCGGGAGACCACTGAGCAGGAACTCGTTGACCAATAGGTCAGAGGAACCTTCTGCAATCTTTCGGATTCTGGCGAGATTTTCCGAAAGCGTTGACTGTAGGGGCTGCGTCAGCAAGAATTCAGTTTGATCATATGCCATTGTTTCATTTCCTTTCCGGGGACTTTTTAGCACACTCTAGTATGCCTCTGATTTGTAAAATGATGCAAAAGCATTTGCTTTTTTCAAAAGAATGTGCTATAATAAATCAGATCTGTGTCGAAAATGAGGAGAATGGCGCAGGATTTTCAGAAAGGATGTACTTATGAAAAAAATGATGATAAAAAATCTGACTGCAAAGCGGCTTTTTACAGTAGCACTCAGCGCGGTTATGCTCTGTGCCGTTGCCGGATGCAGCAATACCAATCAAATCAATGATGAAGCGGCAGTTCCGGCGAATGCACCGGCCGCACAGGACAGTGCAGACAATGCAGGGAACAGCGCACCGGAAGCGGATTCCGCAGGAGAAAATACAGAAGCCGGGGAAGCCGCAGATGCCAGCGGTGATACCACCATCAATGTGGTAGCAGTGGGCGATAATCTGGTACAACAGTTTGTTTACCAGAGCGCACAGGCGCATTCCACAGATGGGACAGGCTATAATTTCGACTACTGCTATGAGAATGTTAAGCCGCTGATTGACGGCGATCTGAATATTATCAATCAGGAAACCCTGATCTGCGGAGATGGCTTTGAAATCTCCGGCTCCAATTTTAACTTTAACTCTCCTGTAGAACTGGGAGATGCTGTGGTCGGCATGGGCTTTAATGTGATCACCATGTGCAACAACCACGTATTGGACAAAGGCGAAAGCGGCCTGTCTGCATGCATGGATTATTGGGACGGCAAGATGCAGGAATATCCGGATATTCTGGCATGCGGCATTTACCGGGATTATGTAGACATGCAGCACATCCGCACCAAGGAAGTCAACGGAAAAACCGTGGCTTTTCTGAGCTATACGGAAAATACCAACGGATATTCTCTTTCTGCCAATCAGGAGATGGAGATTATCTATACTTCCCAGGAGGATGTGATTCAGCAGCAGATTGCAGCCGCAAAGCAGGTGGCTGATATTGTTGTTGTCACTTGTCATTGGGGCGCAGAAGATACCTTTAACGTAACAGACGGTGTCAAGGCGCTGGCACAAAAGATCATTAACTGGGGCGGCGATGTAATTATCGGAACCCATCCTCACGTGGCACAGACCATGGAATATCTCACCCGGCCGGACGGCACGCAGGGCTTTGTCTTTTACTCTCTGGGCAATTTCATTTCGGCGCAGACCGATAATATGAACCTGGTGGGAGAACTGGCAGACTTTGATCTGGTTGCCAAAGCAGACGGTACGGTTACTGTTGAAAATGTACAGGTTTCTCCGGTAATCACACAGTATGATGATGCGCGTCTGTCTAATTTGCGGCTGTATCCCTACAGCATGTATACTGAAGAGCTGGCAGCACAGCACGGCCTGCCCTATTGCAGTTCCAGCACCGGCCCTTCCTATCAGGTCTGGAGCATGGATAAAATCCGGGAAATGTTCGACTCTTCCGTGCCGGAGCAGTTCCGCAAGTATAACTAAGGGGGATATCTATGGTAAAAATTAAGTGGATGGGAAAGTTCGACGGAAATCTGGAGAATCTGCCCCACGGGGAGCACAAGCCAGGCGCTGTGCAATTCAAAGAAGCGAATGACATGAAAAAGCTGGGGCTGGTTTTAAATCTCATGGCGGTTCCGCTGATGCTGATTTTCTATGCAATTGTATTTCTTCGCGGAAATATGCAGGAAATTATGGATCATTTTTATACATACTGGGCAGGTATCGTGGCGGCACTTGTCTGCATGGTTCCTCATGAATTTATCCACGCCATTTGCTTTCGGAAAGAGGCGTATATTTATACCAATCTGAAAAACGGCCTGCTCTTTGTCGTTGGCCCGGAGGACATGAGCAAGAGTCGATTTGTTATCATGAGCTTGATGCCGAATCTGCTGTTTGGTTTTCTCCCGTTTATACTGTACCTGATTTTTCCGCAGCTGGGATTCTTAGGAATTCTGGGGGCAACCTCTATTCCCATGGGAATCGGGGATTATTATAACGTTTTCAACGCGCTGACGCAGATGCCCAGGGGCGCGAGAACGTATCTGTACGGGTTTCATTCCTGGTGGTATTTCCCGGAGAATGCAGAAAAGAAAGATTAAGTAGATAAAGTTATCACTATGTAACCCTGTTCGTTGCAGTTTGACGGACAGGGCTTTTTTGCAGATTATTTCAGATATTCCATGGGGTCGATATAGGCACCGTTTCGCTGAATTTCCAGGTGCAGGTGTGTGTCCAGTGCGCTCTCCAGATCAGGTACATTACCAATTACACCGATTTTCTGTCCTGGCTGTACATCATCACCCTCCCGGACTTCTACAGAGCCGTCCAGGCCGCAGTACCGACTGATTACGCCATTGTTGTGATCAATGGTAATGGTGTACCCCCACAGGGCATCCCGGCATACCTCTTTTACCGTTCCGATATCTACGGAAAAGACATCTGTTCCGGTTTCACAGCTCAGGTCAACACCGTTGTGGGTCTGCCATGTACCGGTTGTTTCGGATTTTACCAGTTCGCCGCCGCTGAACGGGTTTAAAACGTTGCATTCCGTCAAAGGCATCACCAGCTGGTGCACCGGTGTTTCAGATTCCGACAGCGTGGTTTCCGTTGGCGCTTCCGTTTCCGGTGCTGTGGATGCTGTAGCAGAGGGTTGTGTTGTCGTTTCTGCTTTGAGGACATCTGTGCGGATTTCTGCCACTGGTGCTTCTGCGGAGAGAAGCGTTGTGACAGAAGGAACGGCCATCTGTTCTGTGATGGAATCCAAGTTTTCTTCCAGCGTGTGACTGGTCTGCGAGTAGGCAAAGACGCATGCGGCGCCGATCATCAGCAGACTGATTCCGATTGCAGCATAAAAGCCGCGGAATTTTGCGGCGCGGGAATGCCGTGTATTTGGGTTCTTCATGAAAAACCACCTCCGCAGTTATTTTGTTCCGCTGACAAATATTTATACATGCATCTTGCAATTTCATGGAAAATACGGTATAATAAATTTGTTTGCATCAAACAAGAGCAGTTCACGGCTCGGACATTAGGAAGGCCTGTATTATACATTCCTTGTGCAGACAGGCCTTGAGAAACAAGGAGAGATGGTATGAAACGATTGCTGCCCTATATGAAAGGGTACTGGAAAGAATGCATTCTCGGCCCGGTGTTCAAATTACTGGAAGCAATTTTTGAACTGATCGTGCCGCTGGTTACGGCAAGAATGATCGATGTGGGAATTGCCAATCGGGACATGGGCTATATCTGGCGCATGGGCGGTCTGATGATTGTGCTGGCGGCCTGTGGCCTGCTGTTTGCTCTGATTTGTCAGTATTTTGCCTCAAAATGTGCCTATGGATTCGGAACGGCGCTGCGGAGCGCACTGTATCGTCACGTCAATACGTTGTCTCACAGCGCGTTAGACCGCATCGGAACAGCTTCGCTGATCACGCGAATCACCAGTGACACAAATACTGTTCAGAGCGGTCTGAACATGATGATTCGTCTTGCAACGCGCTGCCCGTTTTTGATTATCGGTGCCGCAATTATGGCCATGCGGATTGATCTGAAACTGTCTGTCATTTTCCTGATTGCCATTCCTATCATTGGCGTTTTGCTGTATGGCGTGACTTGCTGGACAATTCCGCGGTACGGCGAAAACCAGGGCAAGCTGGATAACATTGCCCGTCACACCAGAGAAAATCTGGACGGCGTTCGTGTCATTCGTGCTTTTTCCCGGCAGGAGGAAGAAATTGCATCCTATCGGGAGGACTGTGATGTGTTTGCAAAGCGCTCCATTGCAGTTGGACGTGTGGGTGCGATTTTAAACCCGGCTTCCTTCCTGATTATGAACCTGGGAATTGTGGCAGTGCTCTGGTTCGGCGGCGTTCGTGTAGACACAGGCCATCTGACACAGGGAGAACTGACTGCATTTGTCAACTATATGACGCAGATTGCCCTCTCCATGGTGCGTATGGCGGAACTGCTGATCTCCTTTAACAAGGCAGCAGCCTCTGCAAAGCGCGTTTCAGACATTCTGGCAGAAGAGCCGGACATTGTCGGGGGAGATGCTGCGCTGGATTTCCGGCAGGAACAGCCGGTTCTGGAATTTGATCATGTCACATTTGCCTATCCCGGCGGCGGTGAAGCTGCTCTGAGCGATATCAGCTTTTCTCTGCTGCCCGGGGAAACTCTGGGAATTATCGGCGGTACAGGAAGCGGAAAGAGTACAATTGCCAACCTGATTCCCCGGTTTTATGACACCAAAGAGGGCAGTGTGCGAATCTGCGGCAAGGATGTCCGGAGCTATGCCCTGGAGGAACTGCGGCAGTTTGTCGGCGTTGTGCCCCAGCGTGCTTCTTTGGTGACTGGCACCATTGCTGACAATCTGCGCTGGGGAAATCCGGATGCAGATACGGCGGAACTGGAGCAGGCGTGTAAGATTGCGCAGGCATGGGAATTTGTCAGCCAGACACCCCAGGGACTGGAAACCCCTGTAACACAGGGCGGACGCAGCCTGTCCGGCGGCCAGAAGCAGCGTCTGACCATTGCACGTGCCATGGTAGGTGCACCAAAGCTGTTGATCTTAGACGACAGCATGAGCGCTCTGGACTATGCCACTGACCTTGCGCTGCGCCGGGCGCTGGCAGAAAAGATGCAGGATGTTACCAAGATTGTCATTTCTCAGCGTGCCACATCCATTCAGCATGCAGATCATATTCTGGTTATGGAAGACGGCAAATGTGTCGGCTACGGCACTCACGAAGAACTGCTGGTACAGTGCCCGGTATATGCAGAAATCTTCCAGACACAGATGCAGTAAGGAGGGAAAGACATGATAACAATTATCCGGCGAATTTTATCGTATACCAAGCCCTGCCGCAAGGAACTGGCAGGCATGCTTCTGTTCGCATTGATCGGAACCGGTCTTTCTCTCTATGTGCCGATTTTGATTGGTGATGCGGTGGACTGCGTAGTGGCAGCCCATCAGGTGGATTTTCCGGCGCTGGGAAAAACAGCTGTGATACTCACAGCAACAATTGTGATCAGCGCCCTGTTTCAGTGGCTGATGTCCCTGTGTACCAACCGTCTGGCGGCGCATACCATCCGGGATTTGCGGTGTGACCTCTTTTCTCATTTGCAGCATGTTCCGCTCCGCTACATTGACGGGCAGGCCAGAGGCGACCTGATCGGCCGTGCCGTATCTGATATGGAAATCATTTCCGATGGCTTTTTGCAGGCGTTCACACAGTTTGTGACCGGCATCTTTACAATTCTGGGAACGCTGATCCTGATGCTGACCATCAATATTCCCATTACCATTCTGGTAGTAATTTTGACACCGATTTCTCTTTTGGTGGCAGCCCGTCTGACTCACCTGTCCCGTGCATCCTACCTGAAATCCTCGGATGCCAGAGGTGCCCTGGGCGGCCTGACAGAAGAAATGATCGGCTCACAGAAGGTGGTAAAGGCATTTACCTATGAAAAGCGCGCAGAAGAACGCTTTGATGCATACAATACGGAATTGCAGCGTGCCGGAAGCAAGGCAACCTTCTTAGGCTCTGTGACAAACCCGGCGACACGGTTTGTCAATGCGCTGATCTATGCGGCAGTCGGACTTTGCGGCGCACTGGCTGCAACAGGAAACGTTTCTTTCATTGGTGTGATTAGCGTTGGTCAGCTGGCAAGCTTTCTGACATTTGCCAATCAGTATACCAAGCCGTTTAACGAAATCAGTGGCGTAGTGGCAGAGCTTCAGAATGCAGCGGCTTCTGCCAAGCGTGTGTTTGCCGTAATTGATGAACCGACTGAATCGGATGACAGCCATTTGCCAGAACTGCAAAATTGTGACGGCACGATGACGCTTTCCCATGTCAAGTTCTCCTATTTGCCGGATCGTCCGCTGATTACGGATTTCAATCTGGACGTGCACAGCGGTCAGCGGATTGCCATTGTCGGGCCTACCGGCTGCGGAAAAACCACGCTTATCAATCTGCTGCTGCGGTTTTATGACGTAGACGGCGGCGAAATTTCCGTTTCCGGACAGAATATCGCGGCTGTCACAAGAGACAGCCTGCGCTCCTGCTATGGCATGGTGCTCCAGGAAACCTGGCTCTTTACAGGAACTGTGGCAGAAAATATTGCCTACAGCCGCCCGGATGCTACCAGAGAAGAAATTGAAGCGGCAGCAAAGGCAGCTTATGCAGATGGCTTTATCCGCCGGCTGCCCAATGGATACGATACCATTTTGACAGAGGACGGCAGCGGCTTGTCCCAGGGACAGAAGCAGCTTCTGTGTATCGCCCGGATTATGCTGACTGATCCGCCTTTTTTGATTCTGGATGAGGCAACCAGCAGCATTGACCTGCGGACAGAGCAGCGGATTCAAAAAGCCTTTGAAAAACTGATGGCTGGAAAGACCAGCTTTATTATTGCGCACCGTCTTTCTACCATCAAGAGCGCCGATTGGATTCTGGTGATGAACCAGGGTAATATTCTGGAACAGGGTACACACGACAGCCTGATGGAACAGGCTGGATTCTATGCGAAGCTGTACCAGAGCCAGTTTGCAGACGCGGATGCTGCATCAGAATAAGCATTTGACTTTTTAAGTGACACATGCAATCCCCCTTTCGGATGGAAAGGGGGATTTTTTCTGGACAGGCCCTGAAAAATATGCTATACTATAATAGAAGAACCATTTTGAAGAGCCGGCACCGTGCCTGGTTCTTCTTACAGAAAGGCTTGATTTGCAATGTCTCAGATTCAAACGATAACAGCGGCACTGCGGCAGTCTGTGTCGCAGCAGATTTACGGAAAAGAAGCTGTGATTGATAAAGTTCTGGCGGCGCTGCTCTGCGGCGGCCATGTGCTGTTAAATGATATTCCCGGTACCGGGAAAACCACGCTTGCCCGTTCTCTGGCGCAGTCGCTGGATGCGCAATTCCACCGGATTCAGTTTACGCCGGATTTGCTGCCGTCCGACTTGCTGGGTGTCAGCATTCCGGATACCAAGAGCGGCACATTTGTCTTTCGGAAAGGGCCGGTTTTCACACAGATTTTGCTGGCAGATGAAATTAACCGTGCAGCGCCCCGGACACAGTCCGCTTTGCTGGAGTGCATGGAAGAACATCAGGTAACGGTAGACGGAAACACATATCCGTTGTCTGCGCCTTTTTTTGTAATTGCAACGCAGAATCCAGTGGAGATGTCCGGTACTTTTCCGTTGCCGGAAGCGCAGCTGGATCGTTTTCTGCTCTGTCTGTCCCTGGGATATCCGGCACGGGAACAGGAATTGGAACTGCTGGCAAGAAAGGCACCCCCTGCATCGCCAAAGCCGGTAGTGACCGCCGGGGAATTGCTGGCAGCACAGCAGGAACTGCGTGGGGTTACGGTTTCTCCTGCGGTACAGGCGTATATTGCAGACCTGGCGGAAGCGTCCCGTACCCAGGAACAGATTCAGCTGGGGCTGAGCACGCGCGGCATGCTGTCTTTGCTGGATGTCTCCCGGGCAATGGCAGCGATTCACGGCCGTGATTATGTCATCCCGGATGATATCAAGGAAATCGCGCCGGACTGCATGTCCCATCGTATGGTGCTGCGCGGCGGCGCATGGGACAGCGGCGCGCAGGAATGCCGAAAGGTGGTACAGGAGCTTTTGGCGCATGTTCCTGTCCCGAAGGAAACGCAATGGAACTGATTGTCGGGATTTGTTTGCTGCTACTCGCCGCCTTGGGAGAAATCGGTCTGTACCGCCGTTATGGGCTGAAAGGGCTGTCTTATTCCTGTCAGTTTGCGGAAACCCAGGCAGAGGAAGGGGATACACTGACGTTTACGGAAACCGTTGTGAATGCCAAATCCCTGCCAGTGCCGTGGCTGAAGGCGGAGCTGACGCTTCCAAAGTGGCTGAATTTTCCGGAGTCGCATTGCGCCGTAGCTCACGATGCCAGATTCGTGACCAGTTTTTTTTCTCTGCGCAGTCAGGCAAAGGTCAGCCGTGTCTGGAATGTCACCTGTGAAAAACGGGGGATTTATCAGGTGGAGCACGTGGTTTTGGTTACCTCCGATCTGTTGGGAGCGGTGCGCCTTTCTCTGGGTGCTGCGGATACCGGAAAAACTGTAACTGTACTGCCCCGGCGCTATACAGAAGCCGGTCTGATTTTGCCTCGGCTTCTGGCAGAGCACATAGGCACCATCCAGACGCGCCGCAGCTGGTTTACAGATCCCTGTGAGATGACAGGAATTCGGGAATATGCACCGGGAGATCCTCTGAAACAAATTGCATGGCGTACCTCTGCGCATGCCGGAAAGCTTCTGGTGCGGCAGGAAGCACGGGTGGCGCAAAAGTCCATTACGGTTTTGCTGCTGTTGAAAACCAGTCCGGCAGATTCTGGACGCATGACGCAGGATGAGGCACTGTTGGAGCATACCATTCGAGTTTGTGCCCAGTGCCTCTGGGAACTGTGCCGGGATCAGTGGCAGGTGCGACTGGTTGCAGGCTGCCGGAAAGAAGGACAGAGCGCCATGCAGAACCTGCCCTATGCCAGCGGCGCGATAGGCTATCAGGCCATGCTGCATATGCTGGCAACGATACAGACGAACCAGGCAGCGCCGGCGACACAGCTGCTGCGCACTGGCAGGGAATGTGCAGAGGAACAGGTTCTGCTGATCACACCATATACAGATGTCCAGATTCGAGAGTGGAAGGGAACAGCAGGGCACAAGGTCTTAATGACCGGATATGCCCGGGATACTGGCAGCTGTGCCGATTTGTGCGTGTTCCAGCCGGGATATGAAAAGGGGGATGCTGTATGAATCGCAGGCGTTTGCTGCTGCATTTGCTGTTTGTCTCTCTTCTGACGGCTTCTTGCTATCCACTTTTGTGGCTGCTGCACATCTGGAGCGGTACTTCCTTGCCTCTGGCAGGTGTGCTTATGCTGGTGTGGTTCTTCTGCATGTGGGCAGGAACCGCCTATCCTCTGTTGCTGCACCGAAAATTCTACCGTCGCCCCCGTATCATGAACGGGAGCATTTGGCTGCTGTCTTTGGCCATTGCAGCGGCGGCGTATTTTGCCGTTCCGTTTTCCAATGGGCTGCTCTGTGGTGCCTATGGGATTGCGGCGGCCGCCTGCTTTTGGGGCGGAACCAAGCTTGTTATGCTGCCCCTGGAACGAATGACACATCCGTATGTACTGATTGGCATTGCTGCGCTGGACTGCGTTGTGGGATTTTTGCTGTACCTTAGTAGCAGCAGCTTGCCTGCATGGATTACCCTGCTGCTGTTTGGTGCAGATTGCTGCTTCTTTGCATGGATGCACAATGGACACGCTGTGGAATCGCTCTTGTCCGGCAGAGGCAATGAAAGCTGGGAGATGCCAAAAGAAATCCGCAGAAGCAATTTTCGTCTGATGGGGATTTTTTGTGCTGCTGGCGCATTGCTGCTGCTGTGCTATCGTCCGGCTGCAATGGTGCTGCGGAAAATCTGGCGGTGGATTTATACTGGCATATGGTATGCACTCCGCTGGCTGCTTTCCAGGGGGACAACAGAGCATACTGCTGACATGCCCTCTGAGACGGAACAGCATCTGGAAGCGCTCCCGATGAGCAGTAGCCGCTGGCTGCATGATTTTCTGCTGCTTCTCATTCTGGCTGCTCTGGTAGGCATTTTGATCTGGAAGCGCCGGGAGGTACAGCAGGTGCTGATTTCCGCATATCATGCAGTGCGCCGCTGGATTCTCGCACGTCTGGGACGCACCCAAAAGGCACTTCCGGAAACAGACGGTGCCTATTGTGACTATGTGGAGGATTTACTGCATCAGGAACAAACCTGGAAGGCAGGAGAACCATCGATTTCCGGCCGGCAGTGGAAGCAGCGCTATCGGCAGTATCGCCGGATGAAACCGGACACAGCGCGCTATCGTCTGGGTTACGCACTTTTCCTGGCAAAGATTCCGGACGAAGTGCACCAGATCTGTTGCAGTCCGGCAGAAATTCTACAGCAGATGCAGGAACAAAACCGCGCCAGCGCAGAAATGGCGCTTGTAACGGAACGGTATATGCAGATTCGCTACGGCATGGTAACTCCGGAAGTTCCTGATTTTGATACCATGGATTTGCTCCTAAAGCAGATGACGCATAATGGATAATAAGAAAAAGCAGTTATGTTTTCTACGTGAGAACATAACTGCTTTTTGATTAGAAAGCGGATTTTTTATGCGTCTTCCTCTTCTGCGTGAGTTACCTGAATGCCCAGAACATCCAGACTCTCTGCATCTACAGTAGACGGGCAGGCGCTCATCAGCTCGCTTGCATTTTGTACCTTCGGGAAGGCCACAACGTCCCGGAGACTCTCTGCCTGGAGCATTACCATAGCCAGACGATCCAGGCCAATGCCCAGTCCGCCGTGAGGCGGTGCGCCGTAATGGTAAGCTTCTACCAGGAAGCCGAATTTTGCTTCAATTTCTTCATCTGTCAGACCCAGTGCCTGGAACATCTTTTCCTGCAACTCGTAGTCTGTGATACGGATGGAACCAGAGGAAAGCTCTGTGCCGTTCAGCACCAGGTCAAAGGCCTTTGCGGTTACACGTGCCGGATCGCTGTCCAGATAGGGCAGGCATTCATCCATAGGCATGGTAAACGGATGGTGCATTGCATCCCAATGCTGGGTGTCTTCGTTCCATTCGAAGAAGGGGAACTGTGTGATCCACAGGAAGTTGAACTTTCCCTCCGGGATCAAATCCAGTTTCTTTGCAGCTTCCAGACGGAGTGCGCCCAGAACCGGGAGTGTTATCTTATTTTTATCGGCAACAATGAGTACCACGTCACCCTTTTCGCAGCCCAGGTGTGCCAGGATTTCATCCAGCTTGCCGTCCGGCAGGAACTTTGCGAAAGAGCAGTTCGGCTTTTCATCATGCCAGCGGACAAATGCCAGACCCTTTGCACCGATGCCCTTTGCCTTTTCGGTGAGCTTGTCAATTTCTTTTCTGGTGAGGACAGAAGCGGCGTTTTTCGCCACGATTGCCCGAACGCTGCCACCTGCTTCCAAAGCAGAGCGGAATACCATGAAGTCAACATCCTGTACAATGGCAGACAGATCCTGAATCTCCATGCCAAACCGAGTATCCGGCTTGTCGGAGCCATAGCGTTCCATGGCCTCCTGATAGGTCATGCGGGGGAGTGGTGTCTGGATTTCCATACCCAGCACCTTCTGGAACAGATACTTGACAAAGCCTTCTGTCATCTGGAGGATATCCTCTACATCCACAAAGGACATTTCCAGGTCGATCTGTGTGAATTCCGGCTGACGGTCTGCCCGGAGGTCTTCATCCCGGAAGCAGCGTGCAATCTGGATATACCGATCCATGCCGGAAACCATCAGCAGCTGCTTGTAGATCTGCGGTGACTGGGGCAGCGCGTAGAACTTGCCATTGTGCACACGGGACGGAATCAGATAGTCTCTGGCACCTTCTGGTGTGGACTTCATCATCATCGGCGTTTCGATTTCAATAAAATCATTGGCATAGAAGTATTCCCGTGCAGCCAGTGCAATTTTGTGCCGCATGATCAAATTGTGCTGCAGGGGCGCGCGGCGCAGATCCAGGTAACGATATTTCAGGCGCAGCTCTTCGTTGGTCTTGGTTTCATCTGTGATTGCAAACGGCGGTGTCTGTGCCTTGGACAGAACGCGCAGATCTTCTACCAACACCTCAACCTGTCCGGTTTTCATATCCGGATTTACACTGGAACGCTTGGCAACCAGTCCCTTTGCCAGGACAACATATTCACTGTGGCAGGAAGCGGCCTTTTCAAAAACAGCCGGTGCTGTCTGGTCATTAAATGCCAGCTGTACAATGCCGGTACGATCCCGGAGATCCATAAAGATCAGGTTTCCCAGATTTCTCACCTTTTGTACAAATCCGCCGACCACTACCGTTTTTCCCGGTTCTGTTACCTCACCGCAGTAACAGGTGCGGCGCAGTTCTTCCATTCGATCCATTATTGCTTACACTCCTTCTCAAAATCGTTTACAATATCATGAAACATGCCCTGAATGGCAATGTCATCGAATTTCTCTTCAAATGTATCATCCAGTGCAATTTCTGTCTGTTCACCGGTTTGCATATTTTTCAGGTTGGCAGTTCCGTTTTCCAGCTCTGTTTCGCCCAGAACCAGCACGAAGGAAGCTCCGATTTTATTAGCATATTTCATCTGAGCCTTAATGCCGCGGGACATCAGATCATACTCTACCTGATAGCCGGAGATGCGGAGCATCTGTCCCAACTTCATGGTGAGGGGAATAGCGCGTTCTTCCATGGGCGCGATGTACAGATCACAGGTTTTCGGCTGTTCAAATTCACAGCCCTGGCGTTCCATGGTGAGGAGCAGCCGTTCCAGACCCATGGCAAATCCCATGGCCGGTGTAGGCTTTCCGCCCATCTGCGCAATCAGGCCGTCATAGCGGCCGCCGCCGCAGACAGTACCCTGGGCGCCGATATCGGTTGTAATAAACTCAAATACGGTTTTGGTATAATAATCCAGACCGCGGACAATCTTCGGATTGATGGTAAATTCAATTCCCATGGCTGTCAGATAAGACTGCAGCTTTTCAAAGTGCTCCTTGCATTCTTCACAGAGGTAGTCCAGAATCAGGGGCGCATCTTTTGCAATTTCGCCGCAGACCGGACTCTTGCAGTCCAGAATCCGCATGGGGTTCTTTTCCAGACGTGTCTGACAGGTCTCACACAGGGTTTCCTGATGCGGCGCAAAGTATGCGCGCAGTGCCTGATGATAAGCAGCACGGCAAGTGGGACAGCCGATGGAATTGATGTGCAGGACAATATTTTTCAGGCCGGCCCGATCCAAAATCGCCTTGGCCAGGGAAATGATTTCTGCGTCAGACACAGGGCCGGTGCTCCCTGCCATTTCAACGCCGAACTGATGAAATTCCCGGAGCCGTCCTGCCTGGGGACGTTCATGACGGAAGCAGGATAGAATATAATACACCTTCTGGGGGAGTGCATCGTTGAGCATACCGTTCTGGAGCATAGAGCGGATAGTACCTGAGGTTCCTTCCGGACGCAGTGTAAACTCGGTCTCTTTTGCCTTTACGGTATACATTTCCTTTTGCACCACATCTGTGGTTTCGCCGACAGAGCGCAGGAAAAGATCAGTGCTTTCAAAAGTGGGGATTCTGGTTTCATGAAAGCCGAAACTCTCTGCGGTTTCCCGTACCATACGTTCTACCGTGTGCCATTTGTAAATCTGTTTCGGCGTTACATCCTCTGTTCCCTGCGGACGTGTGATTTTCATACCCATACGTGTCATTAACCTCCTAGATCCGAAAAAGAAACGGCGAATCCGGCTTCTTTTTCGGACTGCAAAAAATTTCCCCTTCCGAAAAAGGGGAGAAGTGCATACGAATTTACACAGCATGCTTTTCTGGAAAGCTGTGCTGTCTCAAATGGAAGGATTGCCGATTTCACGCCAATCCAGATCGCCCCGTTCCAGTGCCATAATCAGTGCTTCCGCAGTTGCAATATTGGTTGCTACCGGGACATTGTGCACATCACAGAGACGAAGCAGGTTCATTTCATTCGGCTCAGATGCCTTGCGGTTAATCGGATCCCGGAAGAACAGCAGCACATCAATTTCGTTGCAGGAAATCCGGGCTGCAATCTGCTGGTCACCGCCCTGAGAACCGCTTAGATACCGCTGAATCCGCAGACCAGTTGCTTCTGCCACCTGTTTTCCGGTGGTGCCGGTGGCACATAGTGTGTGCCGGGATAGGATACCGCAGTACGCGATGCAAAACTGAATCATCAGTTCCTTTTTTGCGTCATGTGCAATCAAAGCAATTGTCATGTGATAAAATCATTCCTTTCTGTAACGAATACAAGAGATTACAAATTTATAAGAAAAAAGCTATGTTAGTGGGATTGTGCCACAAATTCTTTTATTCGATTCTGCGCCGCTGTATCACATCGGAAAATAGCCGTTGTCATACAGCACTGCTTTCTATTATTATACCACAATTTTGAGATTTGTCAAAGTTTTTGGATGGGTAGTCAATAAAATTGTGAAATATATGGTGCTTTCCATTGTGGAGTTTATACAATTTGACGAAAAAAGAAGATATCAGTTTGCGGTTGTCACAGTTGTTGTGGTTTGTGTCGAGTTTTGGGCAGAATCTGTTGTCGTTGTTGTCGCTGCGATGGTGTCTACGGTAACATTTTCGTTTTTCACAGTTTTCTGGTACGCCTGAATGATGGAGCGGATCATGTACTTGGAATACTCACCGCCCTCAATCACACCGGCAAATGCAATTTCCGGATCATTTGCCGGAGCATAGCCGATGAAGAAAGAGTCCTGAACCCGGCTGCTGTTCTGGGGCGTACCGGTTTTGATTGCCACATCAAAGCCAAAATCGGACAGGGAATACTTTGACGGGAAATTATTCCGGGATGCGGCAATCATACCGTTTTCCACCAGCTGGAATACGCTGTCATTGAGGGGTGTAATCTGTTCTGCCACTTCGGGCTGCACCTTTTCCAGGCAGGTGTTGTGGTTATAATCCCAGATGCTGTCTACCAGATGGGGCACATATCGTGTACCGTCATTGGCAATGGTACAGGCCACATTTGCCATTTGCAGCGGTGTAACAGCCCATTCACCCTGACCAATCGCACTTTGCAGAACCTGTCCGACTGTCCAGTCCGCGCCCAGTTCCTTGAAGGTTTCCTGATTGGAAAGATGTCCGGCAGCATCGCCGGTTTCCAGTCCGGTTTTTTGTCCCAGGCCAAAGCGGGTTGCGTAGTCAGAAATCCGGTCAATGGTCAGTTCTTCGGAGAGCTTATAGAAATAAATGTTGCAGGATACCTGGAGTGCTCTTGTAATGGAAATATCGCCATGAGAACCGGTACAATTGTAGTTGTGATCCTTGAAGTGGTAGACATGTCCGCAATAGTAGGTGGTTCCGCCATTGACAATGCCTTCATTCAGGCCGGCAACTGCGGTAATGGTTTTAAAAGTGGAACCCGGACGGTACAATCCATAGGTAGCGCGGTTGAAAAGCGGCTTGTTCTCTTCGTTCAGGATCTCCTCATAGTTGGTTTTATAGTCACTCAGATCATAGGTGGGATTGGTGACCATTCCCAGAACGCCGCCGTTTTTAGCATCCAGTACCACGATTGCGCCGCACTGTACAGTTTTCAGATCTTTGGTTTTTTCATCCCGAAGCGAGTCGAAATTTGTAATAAAATCAGACAGAATGCCCTGCAATTCACGCTGAAAGTCGCTGTTTACAGTCAACTGTACCGTAGAGCCGGCTTCCATCGGCGTTGTGATTTCCGAGGAAACCACTTGTCCGTTTTCCACCTTGATTTCTTTAATGCCGTCACTGCCGCAGAGAGTGTCTTCCATGGCTTTTTCGATGCCGCTTTTTCCCACAACATCATCCAGATCATAGCCCTTGCTTTTCAGTTCATCGTATTCCTCTGCATAAATCGGGCCGACTGTGCCGATTTCGTGGGGAACCACATCGCCCTGCGCAACAGAACGGATAGCCTTTTCTACGATGTCTACGCCAGGCAGGGTAACGCCACGCTCCTTTATCTCCGTTACAGTGTCCAAAGGCACGTCTTCTGCCAGGGTGAAACGATTGCTGAGGGAAAAGCCACGCAGCTGCATTTCATAGCGAATGCCGGCCAGAAGCCGCTGCTGCTCCGGCGTATAATTGTCATCGATTTCATATTCCTTTTGGATTTGATCCATACAGTTTTCTGCGGTTGCATAAACGTTCATATTCAGCGTCTTTTTCAGCTTGGCAACAGCATCTTCATCCTCTGTGAAGGCATAGGGCTGCGTCTCGGAAATCGGGAGCGAAGTGGTATAGGTCACCTGATTTTCGTCCAGGATCTTTGTCAGAGAGAGCAAAACCTGGTTTCCTTCTGTATTATCTTCCGGGAAAGTGTCCGGCTCAATGATCAGACTATAGCCGACTTTATTTTCAATGATTGGTTTTCCGCTGGAATCTACAATTTCTCCCCGCGTTGCCTGAATGGTCTGGGAATAGGTCTGCGTGGAGGTCTTGGTTTGGCTATACGTTTCGCTTTCTACCACTTGAATTTTCATCAGCCGCCAGGAACAGAGACAGCAGGAAACCAGCACAAGAGCGCTGGCGAGAGAAAGTTTAATATAACTGGATGCAGAACGTTTCATTGCAAATTCCTTTCCGGAAAAAGAAAATCCGTTTTGAAAGCTTTCTGAGTTACAGCTCAGAGTCTTCCATAGGTTTCAGGGTCTTTTCTACTGTTCTGCGGCGCTGGGGCAGCAGATAGCGATGGATGCAGTAGAAAATGGGATAGCACACAGCGCTGCTGATGGTTGTGTACAGCAGGCACTTTAGCGAGTAGTGCAGATAGATCTGGGAGACGTGCTCATGTCCCCAGATGGCGTATTGAAAGATAAAGTCCGTACCGGTAAGAAAAAACGCGGTAATGGCAGTGAAAAATACCAGATTGAAAAAGCGCTGCTGCATCAGCCGGTCGTACAATCTGGAAATCAGCATGCAGATCAGAAACAGTCCTATTGCATGATAACCAGGGAGTGTGCCGCAGGAAATATCCAGCAGAAAGCCACAGATGCTGCCGACAATTGCAGAGGTCACTATGCCGGACACAGAGGAAATACACAGTGCGATGGGGATTAGCAGCAGGGGCTTGGTATAATCACCGGAATTGGCTGTGACAAAGGCCAGGAAGATACACAAAATGTACAGCACCCAGCGAATCGCATTCCGAAGTTTTGGCCGTGACGGTGCTTTTGCAGTCAGAAGCTTTCGTTTATTTCGACGCATCCTGCTGCTCCTTTCCGGCAAAATCGGTGACAACAATGACTTCTGAGAGGTTTTCATAGTCTACAGAAGGCCGTACAACAGCGCAATAGCTCAGGCCGCTGTCCATGGGCTGTATAGAGACAACAGAACCAATCAGATATCCCTGGGGAAAAATTCCCACAGAATTGGAAGTGGTCAGCAAATCGCCCTTTTCCAGCTTAGTATCCTTGTCCAGGTAGATCATCCGGCACTGATAATCCGGTGCCAATGTGATATCGCCTTCCACAATGCCGGATTCTTTCTTGGTGGTGACTTCAGCACTGACCGAGAGATTCGGGGAGCAGAGCGTTTCTACTGTGGCATAGGTTTCGGAAATTTCGGAAATAATGCCCACAAGTCCTTCTGAGGTGACAACCGGATCATAAACAGAAATGCCGTCCTTGCTGCCCTTGTCAATATAAAATCCATGGAACGGATCGTTTTCTACATAGCCAATGATCGTGCAGGGATCTGAGAGGTGATTGTCCTCATGCGCTTCCTTGACACCCATAAATCCCTGTAAATCGGTGAGCTGCTGTTCCATTTTGTTATAGTCTACCACTTGCTTTTCCAGTTCCGCTACGCGCTGGCGCAGTTCTTCATTTTCCGTCTGGTACTCTTTTGAACGTGTGAAAACGTGCAGCGTGTCCTCCACATGCTCGGAAATCTGATTGGAAACAGAGCGAATCGGGTTTAAAATCCGCCCGATGAAACCAGTGGTAGGCAAGGTATAGCCATTCTGTGTGACTGCATAGAGCATGATTCCGATAAAAAGTGCGATCACACAGAGAATGATTCGAAATTTTTTGCTGCGGAAGAAACCGCCCATGAGTGCTGCCTCCTATTGATATACGGGATTATGACGAATAGTCTGCCGTCCGGCATTTTGCCGGAGTTCTCATGCAGACCAAAAAATCAGAGATACTTGGACTCATCAGAAATGGCATCCCGGTATTTCTCCGGATTTTCCAGAATCTTTCCAGTGCCTTCTGCGACACAGTCCAGGGGGTATTCGGCAATATAAACCGGCATGCCGGTTTCCTTATGAATCAGCTGATCCAGTCCCCGGAGCAGCGCACCGCCGCCGGTCAGGGTAATGCCGTGATCAATGATGTCAGCTGCCAGTTCCGGCGGTGTTTTTTCCAGTGTGACCCGGATGGCATCTACAATTCGGGAGAGGGGTTCAGACAATGCTTCCCGCACTTCACCGGAAGAGATGTTGATATTTTCCGGGAGACCGCTCATCAGATTCCGGCCCTTGATCTGCATTACTTCGTCCCGGTCTACCGGATATGCTGTACCGATCTGCACCTTAATGCTTTCCGCAGTGCGTTCACCGATCAGCAGGTTGTAACGCTTTTTGATATAGTTGATAATAGCCGTGTCAAACTCGTCGCCGGCGCAGCGAATGCTCTGGGAGACAACGATTCCACCCAGGGAAATTACTGCCACCTCACTGGTTCCGCCGCCGATGTCAACCACCATGCATCCGGTAGGTTCGGTTGTAGGAAGGCCGGCGCCAATTGCCGCAGCCATAGGTTCTTCTACAATCAAAACGGGTTTTGCACCGGCATGATCCGCTGCATCCCGAACTGCACGGCGTTCTACTGTTGTTACGCCGGACGGAATGCAGATAATGACTCTTGCCTTGGCAAAAATCTTTCCGCGCATGGCCTTGCGGATGAATTCCTGCAAGAGGATTGTGGTAGTTTCAAAGTCAGCAATGACCCCATCCTTCAGCGGACGCACTGCCACAATAGAGCCTGGGGCGCGTCCGATGACTTCTTTGGCTTCTTTTCCCACATATTTTGCCCGGTCCGTGTGGGTATTCACCGCAACAACAGAAGGTTCTCTGATAATAATTCCTTTTCCGCGAAGGTAGACAAGGGTATTCGCAGTTCCCAAATCAATTCCGATATCTTTTGTAAACATGTTTTGTGCTCCTTCTGGTACGGCTGTATCGCGGATTGGCATGAAATGTCATTTTTGACAGCCGCCCGGATATTGGTAAATATAAAATAGTGCAGGATCTGTAGGCAAAAAATGAAACTAGCCAACAGATCGCCGACAGAAAACAGAAACAGCGTTCTGACTTTTGTAAAATGAACAGTGGCTTGCCCGTTTCTGAAAGCCGCATGCGCAGCTGATTCTGTGAACAGGTTTGAAAGGCAAGTGCTTATCTTTTGACTGTTTTTGTCAAAGAAACCTGCATTGTAGCCGGTCTGTATTTCATTATACCACGATTTGAAAGTTGTGGCAATCATTTTTTCAGGAATTTTCTGCGGATTGTAAATTCTGTACTCTTGTTGAGTTTTGAGAAGCGAATTTCTAAAAAACACAGCACTTTTCACAAACCATACGCGGCGTGTTTTTGACGATACTGCGTATAAAAGTGAGAAGCGCTGTGGCTTTTTGAGCTTAGAGAAAACATTCGGGTGATGCACACGCTTCTTTTCACTGTACGGAAAGCATATGCAACAGACTATCTGTTATTTTTTGCCAATTAGTGCAGCAACCTTCGGTGCGGTGAAAATTGCAACAATAGTAAGGATCAGCTGTGCAATATTAAACTTGGAATGCAGTCCGAACGTCACATCTGCGATATACCAGTTCCATTCCCGTGTTTTAATGTGCAGGGGCGGGCCGTAGTTCAGCCAGCTCAAGGGAGCGATGTCTGCGCAGAGGGTACCGATTACGCCGCCCAGAATCAATGCTACAACAATGGCAGCTATGTAAACAAGAACTTTTTTCATCGTGCAGGTTTGCATTTCGAAAAATGAAATGCAGTCTCCTTTCTATTCGGAATGATGCGTGAGAAGATACAAAGCGGCTTTTCAGGAAAGTCCGCTTGCACCGAATCCGCCTGCACCTCGTTCTGTTTCATCCAGTGCAGTGACCTCCCGCAGCTGGGGAATCAGAATCGGCAGAACTACAAGCTGTGCCACACGCATCCCGGATTCTACAGTAAAAGCTTCGGTGCCGTGATTGATCAGGGGAATCATAAGCTCGCCACGATAATCGCTGTCCACCAGGCCAACGCTGTTTGCCAGGGTAATGCCATGCTTGGTAGACAAACCAGAACGGGGGAAAATACAGATGGCAATATCCTTCCGGGACGGCGCAATGGCAAGTCCGGTAGGGATTTTGGCAATTTCACCAGGGGCAATGGTAAGCGGCTTGTCCAGGCAAGCGTACAGGTCGCAGCCGGCGCTGTCTTTCGTAGCACGCAGAGGCAGCTTTGCGGAAGGATGCAGTTTCTGAACAGATAAATACATGTAAAGTTCCTCCTTTTTTCGGGGATATGAAGCAGATTTTATTCCACACCGCGGTAGAATAAGCCGCGTGTGGTTGGAAATGAAGCCGGTGTTTGCCGGACATAGGCTTGCAAGACAGACAGAGGATCCTCAGCAAGTGTGCAGTCCAACAGCAAAAACTGACAGAAAGCCAGCTGTTTTTGCTTGTCTGCCATCCACGTGGGAACGGCATTGTACATGGTTGCAGTTCCGGCAGAGCGGTCACAGTAGACTGGAAAAGTACGCCCGGTGCGGTCGGTTAACTGGTGCTGACAGCGGCGGCATCCCACTTCTGCCTGAATCGGGCAGTTGCGGACGGTCATAACCGGCTGATTTCCATAGGCGTATACGCCAAACGAAAGTCCGGTGCAGACTCTGGCCTGCGCTGTCGTAAGTTCCGGGGAAAGGAGCACGTCTGTAAGCCCTTCCTGCTGACAGACCAGGAGACTTTCACTGTTGGTGAGGTTGAGTCCCATGCCGCCGTGCAGACGGAATCCGAACTGCCGTCCCAGCATCAGATGAGACAGATTCTCACAGCAAATGGCAGAAAATCCGCCTTCGGATGCTCCACGAAGCTGCTGCGTAAGATGTGCTTCCTCCGCACAAAACCGGGGGAGTGTCAGCTGCACACGGTCGCGGTATGCTGCCGGAACAGTTTCTGCTGCAGAAATTGGCAGCAGGAGACAGTCCACATTTTCGTTTGCCAGCAGTGCTTCAGCCTGTTTTGTCCACGTGGACAGCGCAATGCGGTATAAGGGAGACGTGGCCGGAGTATGAACCGGCTTTTTCTGATGAATGGGCGCAGGCCGACAGACAACAGCAGGGGTGCGCATTTGAATTCTGGCTTCATCCATTGCAGCAGTGCAGTCACGGCGTAGTGCATTGAGGGCAGAAGCCGGCAGCATGCTGACACCGTCGCAGTTGCTGGTTAATGTCTGTAAGGTGTAAATGGTGCCGCCCAATTTCCCCAGCTGCCGTTCCAGCTGTGCCTGGTCGGTTGCCTTTGTCTTGGCCGGCTGCGGAATCTCACCAGTTATAGTAACCGTTGCGCCGGAAGAATCGGATGCGGTAAGGGAAACTGGCGTCCCTGCCTGAATCGAAACGGCCATATGTAGCGGCACACAGGAAGGCGGCTTTTGATAAAGATGCTCCAGCTTTGGCAGAACGTCCTTTGCCAGCAAAACATCTTCCTTTTGTCGGGTGCCGAACATATTTTTCCGCACACCGGTGTAGTAGCCGTCTGTAAAACCGCTTCGGGAAAAGACAGCACGGAGTGTATCCAGATCCGGTTCCTGTCCGTTGCGCGCCTGTACCAGGGCGGTTACTGCGGCGGCGACATATTCTGGTCGTTTGCAGCGGCCTTCAATTTTCAGCGAGGAAACGCCCATCTGCGTAAGCTCCTGCACATAGGGAACCAGGCAGAGATCTTTCAGAGAGAGTGCACAGGCGTTTTTTTCTCCGGCGGCGGAAAAGGGCAGCCGGCATGCCTGGGCACACCGTCCCCGGTTGGCGCTCCGGGAGCCAATCACGGCAGACAAGCCGCATTGCCCGGAAACGCTCATGCATAATGCCCCATGCACGAAAACCTCCACTTCCAGCCCCATCTGACAGACGGCAGCGATTTCCTTCCGGGAAAGTTCCCGGGAAACCACAACTCTGGAGATGCTGTGTGCTTTTGCCCACGCTGCGCCCTGGGGCGTATGGATGGTCATTTGGGTGGAAGCGTGTATCGGCAAATCCGGTGCAATGGCGCGAATCCGATGCAGCACGCCCAGGTCCTGTACCAGAACCGCATCAATGCCGCAGGAGACTGCCTCTTCAATCCAGGTATCCAGTGTCGGAAATTCAGAGTCAAAGACCAGGGTATTTACAGTAAGATAGAGTTTCGCGTCATACAGATGACAGAGACGTGCCGCTTCTTTTAGCTGTGCTGCGTCAAAATTTTCTGCGCGCTGGCGTGCGGAGAAGGACTTTCCGCCCACATAAACCGCGTCCGCGCCGCAGCGCAGTGCAGCCAGGAGAGATTCCATAGAGCCGGCCGGCGCAAGAATTTCCGGTGTCCTCATTTGGCGGATTTTTCCTGAAGTTCACGTTCCAGATTGGCTACCTTTGTTTTCAGGACTTCAATTTCCTGCAACGCGGCATCCCGCTCCAGACGGGTTTTTCCGGCTTCATCCACATATTCTTTGGACTGATCCCGGAGGTTATCCAGCTTTACATTTGCCTTGTTCAGATCGTCCAGTGTGGCGAGTCCCACCATAATGGCTGCGGTAAAGGGGGAGGCACTGCTGTTGGCGTCTGTGATTTCCATAATACGGGATTCCAGCGTCCGAGCAAGACCAAACACATAGTTGGAGGACTCTGCGGTCTGGAGTGTAAAATCTTTTCCGCAGATGACGACTTTCACTTTATTTGACATGGTGTTGTAATTCCTTTCCTTGGCGTAATGGTATGTTTGAAAACGGCGCATTCTGTTTCCATTCTCAAACGTCTTTCTTTATTATACAACATTTTTTGCAGATTGAAAAGAGGGTATTTTGCAAATTTTCTGTATGCAGGCAGACGCCAAACACTGCAAGGGTGAGTTACTTCGTATTTTGTCGCCGTGTGAGTTCTTCCAGAATCATCTTATTTACCTTGTTGACATCGCCGCAGCCCAGTGTAATTACCAGGTCTCCGGGCTGTGCATGGTCACAGATATAATTGGTTACCTGATCAAAGTTTTCATACTTTCTGGCATCGGTGGTTTCCGGATCGCTTTCATCCTGGGGAAACCATACTGCACCCGGAATTTTTTCGCCTAGCTGTCTCGTGAAAATGTGGAAGGTATTTTTTTCCCGGGAACCCATAATATCTGTCAGAACGGCATGATCCGGGATAGAGAGTGCCTGTGCAAATTCGTCCAGGAGCATAGAAGTCCGGGAGAAGGTGAAGGGCTGGAAAACGGCCCACACTTTGCGGAACGGCATATCCATTGCGGCCTTTAACGTTGCTGTCAGTTCGGTCGGATGATGGGCGTAGTCATCCACCAGAGTAATCCCGTTGACTTCGCCCTTTTTCTCAAAGCGTCTGCCGGCGCCGCGGAATTCTGCCAGACCCTTTGCCACGTCTGCAAAGGAAACACCGACATACATGGCTGCGGCTGCGGCTGCGGTTGCATTCAGAACGTTGTGTTCGCCGGCAACATGCAGGACGATTTCACCCAGAGATTCTCCGTGGTGCATCAGCTGGAAATGCGTTTCCAGGCCGGAAACATGCTGGATATCTGCCGGATAGTAGTCGCAGTCCGGTGTTTTGCCGAATGTGATCTGTTCCTTTCCGGTAATGCCTTCCATTGCCTTGCAGGTATTCGGGTCACTGCCGTTATAGATCACAGCCTTGGAAGTCAGCACGGCGAATTTGTGGAAAGACTTGATGATATTTTCTACGGTGCCGAAATAGTCCAGGTGATCTGCATCAATATTCAGCAGCACAGAAATATCCGGATAAAGCTTTAAGAATGTGTCAACGAATTCGCAGGCCTCGCAGGTCATAATATCGCTGGAGCCGCTGCGGCCGCTGCCGTGAATACAAGGGAGCTTTCCGCCGATGAAGGCAGACAAATCCACGCCGGCTGTAAACAAAATCTGTGTGACCATAGAGGTGGTAGTGGTTTTGCCGTGGGTGCCGGCAACACAGATCGCATTGTCATACCAGCTGGTCACAATGCCCAGCAGTTCGCTTCGCTCCAATACCGGCACACCGCTGGCCTTTGCCGCGATCAGTTCCGGATTGTCTGCCATAATTGCAGCTGTGTGCACGATCAGGTCAGCGCCTTCGATATTTTCTGCACGCTGTCCCAGGAAAACAGGAATGCCCATATCCCGGACTGCCTGGAGCGTCTCTGTCTCATTATTGTCAGAGCCGGTGAGGTAATATCCTTTTGTGTGCAAAATCTGAGCCAGCGGATACATGCCGCTGCCACCGATTCCGATAAAGTGGATGTGCTTTTTACCCTGCAAAATGTCAATGTTCACAAAAATCACCTTTTTCTTTCTTGCAAATTTAAAATTTATAGTGTATACTTTTAAGTAACGTAATTCAAAGGAGAAGCGTTGTTTTTTGTAAGCAGCGCTGTCTCCTTTTTTTATTACGAAAATAAAGAGCCATTTTTAAAAGTACGTGTCCATATAGACGGAAGGACAGGTTACCCAAATGGAGGAGGTCATCTTATGGAAATCACAGATATTAAAATTCGACGGATTATTACAGAGGGACGGCTGCGTGCAGTTGTTTCTGTTACCATTGACAATATGCTTGCGGTACATGATATCAAGGTTGTACAGGGAGACGCACGCTTGTTTGTGGCAATGCCCAGCCGAAAGGATGAAAACGGTGTATTCCGTGATATTGTACATCCTATATCTGCTGCTGCCAGAAAGATGATGGAAACACAGATTCTGGAAAAGTACCAGGAGCACCTGGCGCTGATGGAAGCAGAAGAGCAGGCAGAAACCGCTGCGGAACCGGAGGCACATCCGGTTGCAGTCTGAGTTCTCCCTGGAAAATCCAAAAAGAGACAGAGTCGCGTTACTGCGGCTCTTTTTTTATGTCTGGCTGCCGGAAACGATTACTGCTCCTTTTGCAGCAGCACATAGGTTTTCAGCAGAGCGATCTGTGTCTTGGCGTCCGGAATCTTGCCGTCCATTACAAGTTGTACCGCTTCTTCCAGCGGAATTTCCGTAACATCCAGGAATTCGCCGTCATCCAGATTCTGTGCGCCGGGGGCAGAAAGCTCCTGTGCCAGATACATGTGAATTACTTCCGTATCATATGCTGGTGTGGGGAACAGTGTGCCCAGACTGGTATACTGCTTGCAGGTTCGGCCGGCTTCTTCCTGGAGTTCCCGGCGGCCACATTCTGCCGGATCTTCTCCTGGTTCTATTTTCCCGGCCGGGATTTCCAGCGTGACCTGCTGCATGGGATAGCGGAACTGTTTTACCATGAGAACTGTGCCGCGTTCTGTCAACGGCACCACGCAGACACCGCCGGAGTGGTGCACTACGTCCCGCTGTACCTGTCGGCCGTCCTCCAGCTCGGCAGTATCTTTGGTGATATAAAAGATTTTTCCTTCATAGGTACGGTTGCTTGCTGTTGTTTTTTCCTGTAAATGCATAAAAATACCCTCCGTTTACATGTTCTTTTCTGATTCGGATATTCTGTTTGGCGTCTTGCTGTCAGGTTCTAAAATGTCAGGCAGTTCCGGAAGCGGTTCTGGTTCTGCTGAATGAGCATAATCTGCGGACGGACAGCAGGACTGCTTTGGGATGTGCGTTGTTTTCCGGTGGCAGAGAATGAGATAAACGACAAACAGGAGCACACCAGTGCCGCTGATCAGCGCGCCGACTTTGAGACCGGGTGTATGGTAGGTAAAGACAATCTCGTTGTCTCCGGCTTCGGCCGGAACTGCCATAAAGCCGGTATCTACCTTTTCGACAGGTACTTCTTTGCCGTTGACTGTGGCACTCCAGCCCTTGTCATAGGGAACACTGAAAAAGACCAGGTTTGGCTGTTCCAAAGAAATCGTTGCATCAAATCCCTTTGAACTATAGGAGAATGTGTCGCAGGAAGAGGCAGCGCGGTTTTTGCATTCCGCCAGGTATGCATCCTGATCCACCCGGATTTCATCATTTTGAATGGGACTGAGCATGTCGCCATATGTTTCGATTTGTTCGTTTGTGAGAACTAGCGCGCGCATCAGAAGATTGCTTCGCTGATTTTTAGGGACAGTATGCCACTGATTGGTAGAAATGTAGGTGTCATAGGTGAATCCCATGGGAACATATGCAGTATTTTGAAACCGATGGAACCCGTTTTCCGTGGTATCATAGACAAAGCCAGGGAGATCAATTTCCGGAACGGCATCAGAAATGGTGTCGCCGATCTGAATCTGATCATAATAGTATTGTACCGAGAACAGACCGCGCAGGGCATAGTATGTGAGATCAACACGGGAAGCCACGTCCCGTGTAATGCCTAGTTCGTCATAAAATTCCATAATCGAAGCCGGGACAACGCTCTGAAATGCGCGCATGCACGGCAGTTTCCAGAACATCGGGTAATTGTCGCAGTTTTCAGAAATATCAATCCGGAAGTAATCGTCCGGGGAAACGGAAATGGAGATTTCCTGTTCCGGGTCAATAGCCTGGTCTACGTATGTTCTGGCACGCGCCGGTGTGAAGGCACCGAAGTATACAACGATCATGGTGCTGGCAATGCATGCGCCTGTGGTGCAGATCAGTGCAAGCTGTAAAAACGGTTTCCGGTTTTTTCGCCGATGCAGCAGATAGGCTGCAACTGCCAGGAAAACCGCGCACGCTCCCAGGACAAGGTAGAAATGCGCCGGATATTCTGCAAAGGAGCCCCACTGAATCTTGTTCTGACTTTTGGTGGGGAGCAGTGAAATCAGACCAAATCCAACCATGCATACGGTACAGATCTGGAAGCCCAGCTTCCAGCGAATGCTGCGGTTATCCAGTGCATAGGCAGTCATCATGGCCAGAATCAAAATGGGCATATAAAACCACCGTGCGTAATAGGAGCCGTTTAGGGCATAGAAACAGCTGTTCAAAATTGGAATGCAGGCGCACACTGCACAGAGAATAGTGAGCCGTTTTGCCCAGTGGCCATCCTTTTTCTTGAGAAATGCAATGACACCGGCCATAGAGAACAAGGGCAAATAACCGCCGATAGAAGCCCACTTTGCATAATCGGAGGAGAACAGATTCGGGCGAGCCGGAACATCCGGAATCAGGAACAGACTGAGCAGAATCCGCCAGATTCTGGTGCGGTCGCTGTAGGCAATCATATCCATGCCATAGAGGCGCTCCGATACCCGGTTATTAGCCAGAATTGCCAGCGCAGACGGCAGAAGCAAAATGCAGGCCATCATGACACCCAGCACAGCTTCTACCAGCAGCACCAGGAATTTTCGGAATGTGGCTGCAAAATCCTTGGAGCCGCACCGCAGTACAAAGTACAGAATCAGGAAAACGACCTGCCCGGTGAAGAAAAAGTAGTTGAGCATTGCCATCAGTGCAACGGACAGGGCGAACACGCCGCGCCGGTTCTCATTGACACATTCTTCCATTGCAATCAGCATCAATGGGAAAAAGGCAGTGACATCCTGGAAATGGTTGAAAAAGATATTGAACAGTTGAAATCCGGAGAAGGCATAGAGCATGCCGCCGATCATAGCAGCCTTGGGATTCCGGACAAAGCGCCGGATATAGGCGTAGGCAGTCAGTGCCGCAACGCCATGTTTCAGACAGAGCAGAAACGGCATAGCAAAGACAACCCAGCTGCGCGGTAGTAAAACAGAGAGCCAGAAGAACGGGCTGCCCAACAGGTAGAAAGAATAGGAACCAATAAAGTTAGCGCCCAGGTCAGTATACCAGTTCCAGCCAAAGCTGCCGGTACGCACTGCATCATTGGCCAGCTGATAAAAGGGAATTTGCTGAGAATTGTAGTCACCGTAGTAAATATAATAGCCGCCGTCTGCAATGAGAATCGGCAGCAGTACCAAAAGAAGGCTGCCGAAGCCCAATAGAAAGGCGATCAGGCCGTTGCGTCGTTCTTCCGTCCAGCTAAGGGGACGCAGAGAGAGTTGCTTCATGTCAATTGACTCCTTTTATCAGTATGTATCCAGGGGAAGAGCTGCTTTCCGATTTTTGCAGCAGAGCAGGAAACCTTTTGCGCCGTTCTGCATATAGTAAGGGTAAAGGCAGGCGGCAGGGTGTTTAGCGGCGCGGTTCCAGAAAGGCAACATTTGCCAGAACGCCAGCCGGAGAAACATTCAGACAGCCGAAGGAAGGAGCGTTCCCGTCCCGGGGACAGGAAGCACTGCCGGGATTCAAAATATACACGCCATTGAAATAGGTGTTGCAGGAACAATGAGTGTGACCGTACAGTGCAATGTCACAGTCGTTTTCCCTTGCCATCTGTGCAAGGAAGTCCAGGGAACCGTGCACACCATAGCGGTGTCCATGGGTGGCAAAAATCCGGTGCCCAGGCATCACATCAATGATTTCATAAATCGGGGCATCGCTGCCGTAGTCGCAATTTCCCTTGACATAATGAAAACGGTCTGCAATCTCCGGATAATTCCGCAGAAGCTGCTGGGATTCGCTCTCGCCGTCTCCCAGGTGGATAAACATCTGCGCATCCAGATTGCGGCGGACGATTTCCTCCAGATTGCGGTAGTTCTGATGGCTGTCGGATATGACAATAATTCTCATGGCGCATAGCCTCCTGATCGTCGATGTATTCTGGCTGCATGATAAACCGAAAAAGATGCAGCGGTGTATTTCGAATTTGCTATTCTCTTATTATACCATAAACCATTCATAAATACAATATCTTTCCGGAAAAAAACAAGTTACTCCGAAGAGGCATTGGAATCCGTTTCGCAGGCTGCGAAACATGCGTACAGAAAGGAACTGGTGGATATGGATCGGAAGAACATGGATCCGAAGCAAGTCAGTCAGTTGTTGCAGGCGGCAAGCAAGAAGCTTGGTGTTGCGCCGGAAACGCTGAAAACCGAACTGGAATCTGGGAAATATGATCAGGTACTGAAAAACATGAGCCAGAAAGATTCTGCAATGTTGCAAAAGGTCTTGAAGAATCCGAAAATGATGGAAAAACTAATTAGTTCTCCCCAGGCAAAGGCACTGTATCAGAAGCTCTCCGGAAAGTAAGAACCTGTCTTCACAAGAAATATATGTGGATTTTCGAGCATAATTTT
>UQYK01000009.1 GCA_900545285.1 uncultured Ruminococcus sp. | reverse complement strand
CCCGCCCGTCCTCATGGTAAGTTACCTCATAAAGCGAGGGGACATAGATACCAGGGATACGAGCCGCTTCCTGCAAGAATGCACGGCGTCCGGCACCGCGCGCCTTCATCTCCCGGTATAAATCCATGAGTTCCAGGTTGACCTCTTCCCCTTCTCCCACAATAAACAAGTCAAAAAAATCTGCCAGAGGCTCCGGGTTACAGACGCACGGGCCTCCGGCCACAACAATTGGCGCTAAGCTTTCGCCCCGGTCTGCTGCATGCAGAGGAATCCCGGCCAGATCCAGCATATTGAGAATATTGGTAAAGGAAAGCTCATACTGCAACGTAAAGCCCACCATATCAAATTCCCTGACCGGATCCAGACTTTCCAGCGCATACAGCGGAATCTGGTGTTCCCGCATCAGTGCCTCAAAATCTGCGCAGGGCGCAAACACACGCTCACACCAATATTCCTTCCGTGCATTTGTCGCGCCGTACAGGATTTTCATACCCAAATGGGACATGCCGATTTCATATGTATCCGGGAAGCAAAATGCAAACCGCACCGCAACCTGTGATTTGTCTTTTACAATACTGCCCACTTCGCCGCCAATATACTGCGCCGGCTTTTGCACCTGAAGCAGCAGCGGTTCAATCTGTGATAAAACACTCATACCTGATTCCGTCCTCTCTGTGATCTTTTCTATTATATCGAATTTCACAGAAAAAAGCAAGCATTTTTCCTTCAAAATCACAGATTCGCCCAACTACGCATTTTCTCCAGTGCCCGGATTTCCAGCTGGCGTGCCCGTTCCTTGGTGATGTACAATTTTTCACCGATTTCCACAAGGGTGTGTCTCTGGCAACCGTTCAGCCCGAAACGCAGCCCGATCAGCTCCCGTTCCCGCGGTGTCAGCTGTTTCAGGCAGGAATCCAGCAGCATCCGTGACAAAACTAACTGCTCCGGAGATTCGGCTTTTTCATCCTCCAACAAATCCTGGCGCTGTGTCTCTCCATCCATAGAAACCGGCTCGTTCAGGCTCCGCAAAAGCAGCATCGGCTCCATCAGGCGCAGACACTCCCGGATCTCCGATTCCGGAATCCCGCCGCCTTTCGTCTCTCCTGCCGCAATCCGCTGTTCCAGGTGCCGGTAATTCACACCAGAATACGGTTCCCGGTAAATCGAAATTTTATGCATCCGGTCGTGCAGATACACCGGAAAGTGAATCATTGTGCCCCCATTGATAATTTCCCGCTGCACTGCCTGCCGCACATGCATCCACGCATACGTCAAAAAGCCGTTTCCATTGGCAGCCGAAAACAGCTGCGCTGCCCGAAGCAGCCCCATTTGTCCGGCTGCCCAGAGATCTTCTGATTCTACGCTCAGATACGCATAGCGCCGCCGCTCCCGCTGCGCAATGGCGCGCACCATTCCGATATTCTTTTTCAGAATCTGTGCCTTTGCCGCCTGACTGCCCTTTTGAATTTCAATACAAAGCGCTTCATTGGAAAGCTGCTCTATTTCCGCCGCCTTTTCCTGGATTTTCATGAGACATTCCTCCTGCTGTTCTGAAAAGCAATTTTAACAGTTTAGTTTTTCAGAACAGCAAAAACTGTATTCAATATTTTCTTCCAAAATTCAGCAATATCAAAATGCACAGTTTTTCCAGCGTCGGATTTGTGCAAAAATACCCTGGAAAAAATCTGTTAAATATGTTATACTATTTATATTAGAACAAAAATCTTATCAATGGAGGTATTTGCCGTGGAAAAAAATCACAACACACCAGAATCAACCGCCTTCCGCCCAGACGAATTCGTTTCCTATGGCAGTTCCGGCGTTTGCCAGATCGTCAGCTGCGAACAGCGTTCGTTTGACGGAGAGCATGAAGAAACCTACTTCAAACTTCGTCCGGTTGACGGTTCTCACTCGACCTACTACGTTCCCACAGACAAGGCAGAAGAGCGCCTGCGTCCCCTTTTGACAAAGGAGGAGATTTACGCGCTGATTGACGAAATGCAGGGCGTAAAAGAACAGGAATGGTGCAGCGACAGCCGGGAGCGAAAGGGAAAGTTTCATGCAATCCTGCACAGCGATGATTACCGGGAAATTCTTCAGATGATGCGGTCACTCCACCATCAGCAGGAACGCAAAAGAAAAACCGGCCGGAAGTTAGGTGCATCGGATGAAGCTGTGATGCACGCCGCCGAAACGAGAATGTATCAGGAATTTGGCATGGTATTACATATCCAGCCCGATCAGGTACACAATTTCATTTTGCAGCGGCTCACCGCAGAAAAATAAACAACAACCAGAAAAAGGACGGATTCCGTTTCTCAGGAGTCCGTCCTTTTTCTGTTTATACTCTAAAATTATGCTAACTGCGCCTTCCACAATTGCAGAAGCTGATCCAAAATCAAATCTCCGGCCGCTTCCTTGGAAAGCAGCGGCAGTTCCTGCTCCTGGTCTTTTGTAAGCAGTGTCAGCACATTGGTGTCCGTGCCAAAACCGGCGCCCTTCACCTTCAGGTTATTGGCGCAGATCATATCCAGGTTTTTCCGTTCCAGCTTCTTTCTGGAATTTTCCAGCATATGCTCAGTTTCCATAGAAAAGCCGCAGAGCAGCTGCCCCGGACGCTTCTGCATTCCCAGATACTGCAAAATATCCTTTGTACGCGTCAGTGGAATGGAAGCATCTCCCGGCTGCTTTTTTTGCTTTTCCGGTGCATATACAGCCGGACGATAGTCCGCAACTGCGGCCGCCATAATGATGGCATCCTGTTCCGGCGCAGCTGCGGTCACAGCATCGAACATTTCTTCCGCAGTGACAACCGGTACTGTTTTCACGAACATGGGCGCTTCCAGCGCGGTAGGGCCGGTCACCAGAGTGACATCTGCTCCCCGAAGCATCCCACGGCAGGCAATGGCATAGCCCATTTTTCCGGTAGAATGGTTTGTCAGATACCGCACCGGATCCATGGATTCCTGCGTCGGGCCGGCAGTCACCAGAAGCTTTTTGCCCTTCCAGTCCTTTTCACAGGCAATTTCTCTCAGGATATATTGCAGCAGTGTGTCCGGTTCCGGCATTTTTCCTGCGCCCACATCCCGGCACGCCAGCATTCCCACAGCCGGTTCGATTATTGTCATGCCAAAGCGGCGCAGCTTCTGGAGATTGTCCTGTACAATGGGATTTTCAAACATATTGGTATTCATGGCCGGTGACAGCAGGATCGGAGCCTTGCAGGCCATAACCGTTGTGGTCAGCATATCATCCGCAATTCCGCTAGCAATCTTTCCGATAACATTGGCCGAAGCCGGCGCAATCAGGATAACATCTGCCTTCTGCGCCAGGCTGACATGCGCCACATGAAACTGAAAATTCCGGTCAAAGGTATCCACCAGACATTTGTTGCCGGTCAGCGTCTCAAAAGTGATGGGCGTAATAAAATGCGTGGCGTTCTGCGTCATGATCACATGTACATCTGCATGCAGTTTTACCAGATGGCTGGCCAGCATTGCCGTTTTATAAGCTGCAATACTGCCGGTTACGCCTAATACAACCGTTTTTCCCTGTAGCATTTGATCCCCTCCGCGTTATGCCAATTCTCCATGCTTTTCATAATGAGAGATCCGCTGCACTGCATTATGTTCATCCACAAGCACAACTTTGGGCTGCATGGTCTTTGCTTCTTCCGGTGTCACCTGGGCATAGGACATCAAAATCACCTTGTCCCCGGTCTGCGCCTGACGTGCCGCCGCGCCGTTGAGACAAATCACGCCGCCGCCCCGTTCTCCGGCAATGGTATAGGTCAAAAAACGGTTTCCATTGGCAATATTCACAACCTGTACTGCTTCATATTCCAGAATCCCGGCTGCATCCAGCAAATCTGCATCCACGGTAATGCTCCCGACATAATTCAGCTCCGCCTGCGTTACGGTAGCACGATGGATTTTCCCTTTCAGCATGGAAATGGTCATTCCGCAGTCCCTCCTGCATTCATCATAAAGTTATCAATCAAACGTGTTTTTCCGATATACACTGCCATTGCCGCCAGAAACGGCCGATCCAGCTTCGGGATCTGCTGCATGGTCATCAGATCTACCACCTTGACATAATCAATTTTCGCCAGCGGCTCAGATGCAATGATAGATTTCATAGTATCTACCAGTTTCTGTGCATCGGTTTCGCCGGACTCTGCCAGCTTTTTGCCTGCAAAAATACTGCGGCTGAGCACCAGTGCTGCCTTCCGCTCTTCCGGACTCAGATATGTGTTCCGGGAGCTTTTTGCCAGGCCGTCTGCTTCCCGGACAATGGGACAGCCCACAATCTGGAGATTCATGTTCAAATCCGTTACCATCCGGCGGATAACAGCCAGCTGCTGTGCATCCTTTTCCCCGAAGTAAGCCCGGTCCGGCTGTACAATATGGAACAGCTTGGACACAACGGTGCATACGCCCCGGAAATGTACCGGACGGCTCAGACCGCACAGTTCTTTTGTCAGCACGTCCATATCCACATAGCTGCAAAATCCGTTGGGGTACATTTCCTCCGGTGTGGGATGAAAAATCAGCGCAGCTCCTGTTTCTTCGCACAGCGCCGCATCATGTTTCAGATCACGGGGATAGCTGGCCAGATCTTCATTCGGGCCGAACTGTGTCGGATTTACAAATACGCTGACCACAACCCGGTCATTTTCTGCACAGGCACGTGCAATCAGGCTCTGATGGCCTTCATGCAAATATCCCATTGTAGGAACCAGACCCACAGAAAGGCCTTCCTTCCGCCAGGCCTTTACCTGCTCCCGTACTTCTGCAACCGTTTCTGCAATCGTAATCATTGTAACTCCTCCTGTTCCAACTGCTTCATCACATCATCTGAAATAGCAAAGTTGTGTTCCTTTGCCGGAAAGTTTCCGTTCTGAACTTCCTGCTGATATAAAAGAAATGCATCCCGCATCAAAGTTCCTGCATCTGCAAATTTCCGCACAAACTTAGGCTGATAATCGGAGAACATGCCCAGCATGTCCTGATATACCAGCACCTGGCCGTCACAACCGGCACCTGCTCCGATGCCAATGGTCGGAATCGACAAGGTCTTGGTCACCAGTGCTGCCAGCTTTTCCGGCACACACTCCAGCACCACAGCAAACGCGCCGGCTTCTTCCACAGCCTTTGCATCTGCCAGCAGTTTTCTTGCGGCTTCCAGGGATTTGCCCTGTACCTTAAAGCCACCCAATGTATTGACGGACTGCGGTGTCATGCCCAGGTGCGCCACTACCGGAATCGAAGCGTTGACAATTGCCTGAATCTGTTCTGTGACAACCTGTCCGCCCTCCAGCTTTACAGCACCGGCTCTGCCCTCTTTCATCAGGCGACCGGCATTGACCACCGCATCATAGACCGAAGTCTGATACGACAGAAACGGCATATCTGCAACAACCATTGCCTGCTTTGCACCTCTGGCTACGGCTGCTGTATGGTGAATCATATCCTCCATTGTCACAGAAATGGTATCCTCATAGCCGAGAATGACATTTCCCAAAGAATCCCCCACCAGCAGCATATCCAGTCCAGTGCTGTCCATCAGTTTTGCTGTAGAATAATCATAGCAGGTGAGCATAGAAATCTTTTCTCCCCGCAGCTTTTTTTCCTGCAGCGTCTGTACGGTTTGTTTCATTTGTTTTCTTACCTCCTGAACAGCCGTTTGCGTCCGGCTGTGCACCGATAGTACAATTTCCGTCTGCATTTGCTCGGAATACTGTCCATGGATATCATACCAGAAACCACCGGAAATGTCAAGTATTCCGTGCTTTCCATTTGAATGGGACTGACTTTTTTCCGCGCTGCCGGAAAGCAAACGTCTCCTATGGTTCATGGTGCACAGTTTTTTTAAAAAAATGCAGATTTTTTCTACATGCGCAGCGGAATCCGATTCTTGACAAAAAAGCGCCTTTTCCGTATAATAAAAGAAGTATCTGTTTTTGGGGCGTTTTATCCCTTTTGGCAGGTTTTGCAATGAGACCGAAGACGGATCCCGCCGTTTTCAAATGAGAAAGGAAACTTTTCATGCAGAAGTTTTGGAATGTTTTAATCGGTGCTGCCGGCGTTTCTGCCGCAGCAGTTTTATTATCCCTAAGCCCGGCCGCCGTATCTGCGGAAACGGCCAGTCCCGTATCTGTCGCCACCGGAACTACGGCCACAGAACCCGCCACCACACCCGGATGGCACAAGCTGGCAGACGGCCGGTTCACGTATTATGACGCAGACGGAAATCCGGTATCCGGCGTACAGGAAATTGACGGCGTTTTCTACCACTTTTCTACAGACGGCATTTTGAAAACCGGATGGCAGACCATAGCGAAAAAGGATTTCTATTTTGATCCGGAAACCGGAAATGCCAAATTCGGCTGGCTGGACTGGAACGGCAATCGCTATTACATCGATGAAGCCCAAGGGAAGCGCACGGGATGGGTTTCTCTCCAGGAAGGCGAATCCCTGAACCGCTACTATTTTGACGGAAACGGCATTTTGCAGACCGGATTTTTCCGCGTGACAGAAAATGGTGATCTCTACTATGCCCAGGCCGACGGCAGCATCTGTGCAAACGGTATATATACTCTGCCAGACGGGTATGATTACTGGTTTTATGAAGACGGCACTCTGCACACCGGATGGCAGACTGTAAACGGCATCCGCCGATACTACGACCCGGCAACCGGCCAGGCAGTAACAGGCTGGATCAACTGGAATCATGGCCACTATTATATATCAAAGGAATCCGGAAAGTGCACCGGATCTCAGGAGATTGATGGCGTTTTTTACCCCCTGTCAGAAGAAACCGGCGCAATGATGACCGGCTTGTACACCCTGCCGGACGGTACAGTACGCTATTACCTGGAAGACGGTAGCTATGCCAAGGGCTTTGTGGAAGACGGAGACTATACCTATTACTTTGACGAAAATGGCAGCATGGTAACCGGATGGACAGAACTGGACAGCAAGGTCTACTATTTCGCCGCAAATGGCAATATGGCGGTCGGCTTCGCCAAAATTGAAGACGATACCTATTATTTTGATGAAACTGGTGTTCAGCTGTTTGGCTTGCAGCAAATCGGCGGAAAGCTCTACTACTTCCAGACAGACAACGGCCGGATGGAAAGTGGCTGGATTACGCTGGATCAGAACACCTATTATTTCCAGGAGGACGGCTCCGCCAGAACCGGCTGG
Source organism: uncultured Ruminococcus sp. (assembly GCA_900545285.1). Classification (GTDB taxonomy): domain Bacteria; phylum Bacillota; class Clostridia; order Oscillospirales; family Ruminococcaceae; genus Ruminococcus_C. The sequence continues at coordinate 42,381 of UQYK01000009.1, read as the reverse complement.
CTGGAAGAAAACAGCAAGCGCTACTACTTCGGACAAGACGGCATTCGCCGCACCGGATGGCAGACCATTGACGGAAAGCGTTACTGCTTCTTAGCGGATGGTTCCGCTGTCACCGGATGGCAGACAGATGCAAACGGCAGCCGGTACTATTTCTCGGAAAGTGGTGCCGCACTCACCGGATGGCAGAAGATTGGGAACGCTACCTACTACTTTCTGGAGAATGGCGCTGCCGCTTCCGGTATCACACAGATCGGCAATGCAAAGTATTACTTTGATCCTTCCACCTGTATTTTGCTCCGCAGCCAGACGAAAAACGGAGTTACAGTCAACCAGAACGGCGTGATCACAAAGGTACAGCTGACAACGGAATACTTAAACCAGACCAGCTTCCCCACCGGCTGTGAAAGCGTCAGTGCAACAATTCTGCTGCGCCAGGCAGGGTATAATACCTCCGTTTCCACATTTGTAGACTCTGCTCTGGAAAAGGGAAATCTGTACACCAAAAACGGCGTGCTCTACGGCCCGGATCCGAACAAGGTCTTTGTAGGCGATCCCCGGTCTTCCAACAGCTTCGGCTGCTTTGCTCCGGTTATCACAAACGCCCTCAACAAGCTTTTGAAAAACGGCGACCAGGCAAAGACGATTCTGAACACGCCCATTTCCAAGCTGATCACCGACTATATTGACAAGGGTACACCGGTTGCCATCTGGGCAACGATCCAGATGATGGTACCGGACAACGGCAGACAGTGGGTGATTCCGGAAACCGGAAAGACTTACACCTGGAAACGGCATGAACACTGCTTGATTCTGGTGGGCTATGATGACCAGTACTATTACTTCAATGACCCATATCAAAGCGGCGGCTTAAAGGCCTATGCGCGTTCTGTCGTAGAAGCACGCTATGCCGCAATGGGTTCTCAGGCCGTTGTGATTGAACGCAAGTAACAAGGAGGCATTACGCGATGAAACTGCTCTTTATCCGTCACGGGGATCCTGACTATGAAATCGATTCTCTGACCGAAAAAGGCTGGAAGGAAGCAGCGCTCCTGGCAGAGCGCGTGTCACAGCTGGAAGTAAAGACATTTTACGTTTCTCCTCTGGGCAGAGCCAGAGACACCGCTTCCTTCACCTTACAGAAAATGAACCGGGAAGCAATTGAAATGCCCTGGCTTCGGGAATTTGATGCACCGATTCCGGATTTTCACACTGGTGCGCCCCGGATCCCCTGGGATCAGCTCCCGGCGGACTGGACAGCCGAGCCGAAATATTACCACAAGACACAGTGGTCTGAAACACTGCCAATGCTGGAAGGTCATGTACTCGCTGAGGCAAACCGGGTCTGGAACGGGCTGGATGCAGTTCTGGCTGAACACGGCTACCTCCGGGAACAGAACTATTACCGCGCAGTGGCTCCCAATGAAGATACACTCGTGTTCTTCTGTCACTTTGGTGTTACCTGCGTTATGCTCAGTCACCTGCTGGGAATTTCTCCTATGATTCTCTGGCATGGCTTTTGTGCCGCCCCCACTTCTGTGACTTCGTTGATTACAGAGGAACGGCGCGAGGGCATCGCCTGTTTCCGGATGAATGCTTTCGGAGACACTGCTCATTTGTATGCCAATCAGGAACCGCCGGCGTTTGCCGCACGTTTTTGTGAGACCTTCAGGAATACACAACAGCGGCACGATTAAAAGAGATAAAGCAAAAAAGGGATACTGCACAGCTTCAAGTGCAGTATCCCTTTTTCTGTTATTTGACCTTTTTTACGTTCCGTCTGTCACAGGCAGGTTCTCGACCTCATGCACCAGAAACCGGAGCAGAACCTGTATATCTTCTGCATCTGCAATCCCGTTGGCGTTGCAGTCGGCATTCCGGCGCGCATAATATCCCAGGGAAACAACGTCTGCCTGACTCTTTGCCGAAAGGACGATATCGTTCAGTCCAACCTTGCCGTCCCGGTTGACATCGCCGTACGTCAAGGTATAATTTCGCTCTTTTACCGTCACCTCACAGGTGTACACCTTTCCGGTGGCAACCACATAAACCGTTGCAGTTCCCGGTCGCAGTGCTTCCAAGGTCACCGCCGCAAACGGCTTATCCCGTACTTTTACAATAGTGGGATCGTTGGAAAGCCACACGATGGAATTCGTATTGGCGTTGTACAGCGTCAGTGTAGCAAGTTCATCTACATACATGGTTCGCGCTTCCACCAAATAGGGATCCAGCAGCTGCATTGCCGTGGTTGTAGTATTGGTGGCTGTGACAGTTGTCGTAACCGTGGTTGTGGTTTCGGTGGTGGTTGTCACAGAAGGAATAGTAGCCGGCACAGAAGTCGTGGTTTGCGGCTCTGTCGTAACCGGGCTGATATCAGAGGTCACTGGTGCTGTTACAACTGTCTCTGATACAGTAGTTGTCGTTTCCGGAGTAGTCTCTGTGGTGGTAGTAGTTGTGGTTTCTGTTACTGCCGGTTCTGTCATCCGCGGTGCATTGGCATCCACCAGAATAGTCAGGCCGTTTGCAGAGGCCGGATAGCTCATCTTTGTTTTCTTTCCGGAAAGGAAGGTGCGGGCTTCATCTGTTGTAAGATCTACCGAATACCTGCCCTCTGGTGTTCCCTTTTTCAAAACAACATCAAATGTAATCAGTGGAAATTCATCCGAACTTTCTCCGAAAAAGCTGGTGGCAGAAGTGCCGCTGTACATCCACATGAAGAAATCTGACATACCAGGAACAGGCTTTCCCACTTCCAGATCCGGGCTGTACTCCGGCAGATAACCGGTGGCCACATCCTCCTGATAGTTGTCCTGGCGGATATAGGAATAGGTATAGTAAGCAGTTCCGGCTGCATCGTAATTCACATCGCAGAGATACTCTTTTTTCTGCTGGTGTGCCCGGTTGTTATTGGCTACGTCCATTTCCTTATCTGCTTTGGAAGCATAATAGGAAATGGAAAAGGAAATCTGATTTTCGCCAGCCTGATGAATCTCTGCACCAAATACCGGCTCATAGGAAATGCTGGTTGTGGTTTCGGTGATGGAACGGCTCAGTTCCAGCTGACCATACTTTTTACTCTGTATCGTTTTGACAAAGCAATACGGCTCATAGCGAGACTGATAGCTGCCGCCGCTGTAGGAGATCGCGCGCTGATCTACCGCATTGGTCAGATCTGCAATATTGGTGAAATGCATCCACTTTATATCGCTGGCCTCCCAGTTTGCCGCAGCCGCTTCAATGTAATCCGTCTCCGGCCACTGCCCGGAATCAATATAAACCCCGACATGAATCGTTACATCCTTCTCTGCTGTATCCAGCGAAGAAACGCTGCACACATCTTTTCGAGTATCTGCGGTCAGAATGGACATTTCAAACTCATCTGCGGCGGAATTCTCGGCATGCACGGTGCCAAACGGCATAGACACTGCCGCAATCACCAGAGCAGCCGCTGTCCCCAGCCATCGAAAATAGGTTTGTTTCATTTTCTATCATTCCTCATTTCCCAATTAAAAAGATTCTGTCCGCTGTGAAAGCCTGTTTTTGGCATTTCAAAATCCGCGTTCAGGCCTTTTTGGTTTCCTTTGCAGTGCCTGCTGTCTGTGCCCGAAAGCCCATTCCCAACAGGAACCAGAACATCGGCGCCACATAGATCTGACTGTCATGGAACGCAGAGAGCAGCAGATAACTCAGCGCAGCAAACCAGAGACCGGTTTTCCACGGATCCCATGCCGCCTTCTTTCCAAAGCAGCCCTTAGCGCCGGCAATCATTACCGCAGCCAGTCCGATCAGCATTATCACTGCGGAAAGAATTCCGGTATCCTGTGCCATTTGCAGATACCAGTTGTGGGGCTTGTTGTACAAGGTATAGCGTCCGAAAATATTCAGCAGCGCCGGCAAATTCTGCTGATTCAGGTACAAAATGGAAGTCGCAGAGCCGTGACCAATCAGCCAGCAGTCAGACAGAGCCGAGATGGTATTTGCCCAGACAAAAATACGGCCGTTCAGATATGGGTACAATTTTTGCAGCTTCTGAGACCGGCTCACCTGCGGCACCTGATCCAGAATATCGCCGCCAGTTCCTTCAATCTTCCAGCCGCCGTCACGATAATCCGCCTGCACCGGGGTCAGATAACCCAATTCAAAAGCGATTGCGTTTTCCTTAATTGCAACCTGACAATGCTCCAGCTCCGGTTCCGCAAAAGACGCAATGCCATCTGCGCTGATTGTCGGCTGTACCTCAGTTCCGTTGCAGTAATAGTGCAGCATCTCCGGTGAAATCGCGCTGCTGTCTGTGGTGACAGAAAAGTCAGTGTCTGCATTTTTCATGGAAACGGTATTGCCATCCACTGCAATTTCCAGAAGCTGAAAGCTGTTTTCCTGGCCAGTTCCCACCAGAGTATGTGTCAGCTTTTCACCAACAGTATCCCCCGGCCGTGTCAGCAGGAACCCAAAGCATCCGGCCAGAACCGCAGCTGCCATACCGCCGCAGGCAGCGCATCGAACAGTACGCTTCCAGTCTGCGTGCAGCACCCATACTACCAGATAAACCACGGCCACGCCGACGCCAATCAGAATTGCGCTGCTTACCTTGGTCATCAAAAGTGTCATTGCTGTCAGAACCGCTGCCAGAATTTGCAGCAGCATCTCTACCGTTTTCGCAGTCCGGCGAATCATGGCAATCATCACCGGCAGCAGCATCGCGCAGAACACCGCCAGATAGTCTGCATTGCCGAAAGTCAGCGTAGCTGCCTGTGGCTTTCCCACAACGCCGGTCATTGCCCCCAGCGCCTGTACCAGGAAGCTATTGTAATAGCAGATTCCGTAGTGTTCCAGCAGCGCCAGCACACCAATGGCAATGCCCAGAATCATCAGACACCGCCGGACAAACTGTACTACTTCTTCCCGGTCTACCCAGTACCAGGCCGCCGCAAACACAATGCCGTAGCCGATCACCGCCAGGTAGCCTTCATACAGCTGGTAGCTCCCCAGCCATGTAATCCCGGTATATGGAGATGCAATGGCGGAGATCAGTCCCAGAATCCAGTAGACCCCGATACAGATTCCAAATGTCAGTCCCACACGCGTGAGAGGCGTTTCCCGTTTTGGCTCCAATGTAAACCGCTCATAAAGGAACCAGATGAGCGCAGCCCCTGCAATCAGCAGCAAAAATATCTCACGGCAAAACTGCTCGAAATCGGCAATCTGATTAGAGGAGAGATAATACGCCTTTTGAATTTCTGCCGGCACAATCCGATAGACCTGCCGCGTCAAAAACGGCAGCAGGCACAGACACACTGCCAGTACTTTTCCGGGAAGCGTCAGCTTCCAGGGAGATACCGAAATTTTTACCGGCGTTCTCCGATTTTTTGTTTCCATAAAGTTCCCCTTCCTGCGTATCCCATCTGCTGTAGCTCTGATAGAAAACGTTCTCGCAGGCGTTTTTTGCCCTTAGAAATCGTCCTGATACGCTTTGAATATATTGGCCGTTTGGCATACCTTACTATTATAAAGGAAAAAGAGCAAAAAGTCAACTTTTGCAGGAAAAGGAAACTGCCGAAAAAGCATCTTCGCCAGAAAATGCAGAGGTTTTCTGCCCGGAACACCGCACTTTCTTCCGCTTTTTATTTAGTATAACATAGAAATATGGAAATAATCTTAAATTAGATTCCATGTTCAAACAATTTTTCTGTGCATTTTCTATAAAAAATGTAGATTCATTTTTTATCTATAATTTGGAAGACCTCTGTCCGGCCACTGCATCGATGTATGCGCTGCATATCTCCGATTCCGGCTACATAGTATGATGCATGGAGGTGAGAAAAATGTACCACAGCTGGAACATCCGAAAGCTGCTGCGTTACCTGGCCTTTGACCTTGCTCTGATTCTGGCAGCCATCTGTTTCACCCATTTTGGAAAGCAGCACTTTGCCGCTGTAAACATGACACACGCTGTTCCGCTTCCGATTTTAATGTATCACAGCGTCACAGAGCTGCCGGAACGCGATTTTTGTGTTACGCCGGATACGCTGGAACAGGACTTTCAGTATTTGCGCAGCAACGGATACGAAGCCGTTTCCGCAGAAAATCTGATCGCCTATACCAACGGGAAGGGCGACCTGCCGCAAAAGCCGGTGATGATCACATTTGACGATGGATTTTACAACAATATGAGCGATGCGCTTCCCCTTCTGGAAAAATACGACATGTGTGCGGTCATTTCCATTGTGGGCATGTTTGCCGATATTATCGCGCCGGATTCTCCCCACCAGGAGGCCTACTCCTATCTCACCTGGGAGGACCTACAGCAGTTGCAGCAATCGGATCGGATTGAACTGGGCAGCCACACCTATAATATGCACAGCAACGATACCCTGCGCCGGGGATGCGCCAAAAATGCATGGGAATCCGAAGAACTCTATCATGAAACTTTCCAGAAGGATATTGATACGCTGCAAACCCGGTTTCAGGAGGAATTACAGCAGGTTCCCTATATATTCGCATATCCATACGGATTTGTCTGTCCGGAAAGCAAGTCGGTTCTGCGGGATGCCGGATTTCTTCTCACCTTAACCTGTCTGGAAGAGACAAACCAGATCACAAGAGATCCGGACTGCCTGTATGGTCTCAGCCGATACAACCGCCCCGGCAATTTGTCCACAGAAACATTTATGCATCGGGCGCTTTCCTAACATATGTACAACGATAGAAAGGAGCTGCATTCAGCTATGCGCAGAAGATATCATCGGCGCAAATGGATTTTTCTGTGCTTTCTCGGAAGCATGGTGATTTTGCCAATTGCTGCCGCTTTGCAAAAAAGCGACCATACTGTCACCCCTTCGGCTGCATTTCAGTCTGCGGAGCAAGAAGAAAGCCATGCCGCAGAACAGGCATCTCTCACCTGGAATGTTGCTTCTGATGGCTATGGATGGGAGGAAGAATCCGCAGTGCCGGCAGAAAGTGAGGTTCCTGTACAGCGGGCCTCTGCCGATCCCGGGGAAAAGCCCTACCCTGCCGCATGGACACTGAATCCGGATACAGCAATTCAGCGCACTTTTTATGGGACGTATTCCGGTACACGGTTTTTCAATTTGTCCACCGCCGGACAGGTACAGAACAAAACCAGCCTTACCAATACTGCATTACGGGCAGAAAGCGAATTGGCGCCAGCCTTTACCATTGACAAGACCACAGAACCGCAGGTACTCATTATGCACACACATACCACGGAATCCTTTGAGCCTTATGTCCGTTCACAGTTTGATACCAATTTCAACTACCGCACCACGGATCCGGCGTATAATATGGTCTCTGTCGGAGATGCTATTACTGCGCAGCTGGAGCAGGCCGGAATCGGCGTAATTCATGATACAACAATCCATGATTACCCATCCTATAACGGTTCCTATGACCGCAGTGCCGTAACTGTGCAGAAAAATCTGGAGCAGTACCCTTCCATCCGGGTAGTTCTGGACATTCACCGAGATGCCATCCAGAAAGAAAATACACTGGTACAGCCGGTGGTAGAAATCGGTGGGAAAGAATCGGCACAGGTTATGATCATCTCCGGCTGTGATGACGGCACTATGGGAATGCCTCACTATATGCAAAACTTTCACTTTGCGTGTCGACTACAAAGCAGCATGGAGCAGATGTTTCCAGGGCTGACCCGTCCCATTCTCTTTGACTACCGAAAATACAACCAGAATCTCACCACCGGCAGCCTTCTGCTGGAAATCGGGACGCACGGGAATACATTGGAACAGGCGCAGTATGCCGGAGAGCTAGTGGGAAAAGCACTGGCACAGACACTGTTAAAATTACAGAAATGAGGAATTGCAGTATGCATCACACACGAAAAAAAGTCGGAAGAAGAATTGTCACAGGGATCCTGCTCTACTGCATTTTAAATGCGTTTCTATGGAGCTTTTTTGTAGTGTCCGCGCGCTCTCACAATCGTTTGTCCCATTGTTCCGCCGCTGTGGCACAGTTGTCCATCGCTTCGGACAAAACCATTTCTCTGCACCTGGCAGAAAAAACAATGACGCTACAAAGTCCGGCTCTGGATCAAATAGATGCTGCGGCTTTCCATTTTGCAGGCAGCATACTTCAGATGACGTATCTGGTCTGGGATATTCTTGACTTTAAAGCATAGCTTGTGTCAATATATATCATTTGAAATCAAAAAAATCAGCTGTAAGTTCTGAAGGAAAGAAAGGGATTTCCTTAAAAGCAAAAGAATAAAAGCACAAATTTTTAGGATTCCAAATATTGCGAAATAGCACTTGCTTTTTTTGCAAGGATGTGATATAATAATAAAGCTGACGGCATGAAAGTGCTTCATACGAAATGCGCCTGTAGCTCAGCTGGATAGAGTGTCAGACTCCGACTCTGAAGGTCGTGCGTTCGAATCGCATCAGGCGTACCAAAAAATGATCCCTGTCTTTTTGGAAAGGCAGGGATTTTTCTTGTCATAACACTTCACGGAAAAGAAGGTGCTCTCTTTATGCAATATGCAACTGTCATCCCCGCTGTGTTCTGCTCCCGTCCCAACCGGTTTATTGCCGAAGTACAGATTGGCACAACACGGGAATTGGTACACGTAAAAAATACCGGACGCTGTAAGGAACTATTGGTGCCCGGCTGCCGTGTTTACCTCTCCGCTGCAAAAAATCCCAACCGGAAAACCAAGTACGATCTCATCGCAGTGGAAAAGGCACGAAACGGCATGCCGCCGCTTCTAATCAATATGGATGCCCAGATTCCCAATGACGCCGCAGAGGAATGGCTAAAAAGCGGTGCACTCTTCCCGGCGGATGCAGAGATCCGGCGCGAGGTAACACACGGCAATTCACGATTTGACTTTGCAATTACGCATCATGGTACTACACATTTTCTGGAAGTCAAAGGCGTCACCCTGGAGCAAGAGGGCCTGGTATTGTTTCCGGATGCGCCCACTGTCCGCGGCGTAAAGCATATCCGGGAGCTGATTTCCTGTGTACAGGAAGGATATGGTGCGTGGCTGCTGTTTGTGATTCAGATGAAGGGCGCTGCGGCATTCATGCCCAATGACACCATGCAGCCGGAATTCGGCGCTGCTCTGCGGGACGCAGAAAAAGCAGGCGTGCATCTGCTGGCGATGGATTGCCGCATTACCCCGGATACCGTTGCACTGGATCAGCCGGTTCCGGTACATTTGGAATTTCCGCAGCGCAACTCGTAAAACATGGCCGCCTTTAAGAGGTCATGTCTTCCACCAGGCGTTGCATTTCCTCCGCAGTCTGCACCTCAATTCCCACTTCCAGGCTCTCCCGGTCTGCTTCTGACAGCAGCATCAGCGGCGTATCCAAAAATTGATACGGCACACTGCTCCCGGAGCGGAACAGCGCAATACGGTCTCCGTCTATCTGCATGCGGTAGCCCGGATTGGGAAGCGATGATTCTTCCCCGGTGTGCTCCTGTGCATGGCCTGCATTTTCCCGGACAGCAGACGACAAAGTACCTGCCACAATCACCAGAGAAATCACGATTCCCGTTAAAATCGTCCAGATCACTTTTTTCTTTTCCATGATTTTTCCTCTCTTTCCTTCTATAAGTACTAGAAATAGCATTCCCAATATTCAGAAGTTTATGCATTCTGCATATTTTTTTGAGAAAATTGGTTTTCCCTCTTAACACCTAGCAAAAAATGTGATATAATAAAAGTGTATATAATGATTCATTTTCCCTCAGGCATGTCTGTGCCTGTATTCTCACAGCATGCAGACTGGCGCTTTTTGCCGGTTTGGATGTGCTGTTTCTGCCGGTTATCTGATCCTGCATTTTTCAAGTTCATTCCATCTACGCAGCAGAGTCCGGTAAATTTTCGGGAAGGAAGAAAGCTATGGAGCATAACAATTCTAAAAAAGAAAGAAGTACCGGAAAAGGACGGGGGGCCGCACCACAGAGGCAGTACTACGGCCCTACTGGTACTCCGGAATATCCGTATCACAATCCGGAACTGGACGATGGCTCGGAAAAAGGAAAGCGTTTTCCGGCGCTGCGCCGCACGCTGTCTATCCTCGGCTCTACGCTGACCGCGCTGTTTTTGATCATGATTATCACCTGTACCATTGTGGCAACAGCGCTGGTGGTTTACGTCATGAACTTCCGGGATGACGTTTCCAATGTCACAATCGAGGAAATGGAACTTTCCTACAACACGAACATCTACGCAATGGACGAAAACGGTGAGTGGCAGACCATTTATGAGGTCAGCAATCAGTCTCAGCGAATTCCGGTTAACATTGAGGATTTGCCGGAGCACGTGCAGGATTCCTTTGTCTGTGCCGAGGACGAGCGGTTCTACACCCATGACGGTGTGGATTATAAGCGTACCCTCTCCGCCTTTGTCAATATGTTTGTCCACATCTATGACACCAACCAGGGCGGTTCTACGATTACACAGCAGCTGATCAAGAATATTACCGGAGACAGCGAACAGTCCCCTTCCCGTAAAATCCGTGAAATTTTCCGGGCAATGGAGCTGGAGCGCGCCTATTCCAAGGACAAGATTCTGGAAACCTATCTGAATTATATCGGCTTCGGCGGAACGGCCAACGGTCTGGAAAGTGCCTCTCAGAAATATTTCGGGAAGAGTGCCTCTGAACTGGATATTGCAGAAGCAGCAAGTCTGGCTGCCATCCCGAAAAGCCCGGAAACCATGAACCCGTTTGCCGGCTATACCGACGATCAAACCGGAGAATGGGTCAATACTGGTCACGAAAAGAACCGTAACCGGCAAAAGTATGTTTTGTGGCAGATGTACACCAATGGTGCAATTACCTATGATCAGTATCAGCAGGCGCTGAACGAAAAGCTGATCTTTACCGATTCAGATGAGTACAAGGCTGCACATCCGGACGCAGACAAAGAAAAAACACAGGACGGCTCCGCTGCAACCTCATGGATTGTGGATGCGGCACTGTATGAAGTGGCGGATTATCTGAAGGATCAGTTTAACCTGACAACAGATCAGGCCATTTCCCGAATCAACCGGGGCGGATATCAGATCTACACCACAGTGAATCTGGATATGCAGAAGTATGTGGAGCAAAAGTATCTGGATCTCAACAATCTGGTTTCCTCAGACCGGGTTGCAAAGTGGCAGGATTTAGACGGTGACGGTGTTTATACCAAGGCCGAGGTAGAATATCCCCAGTCTGCATTTGTTGCCATGGACTACAACGGACAGATTCTGGCCATGGTAGGCGCAACAGGCGAGAAAACAGAATCCCTCTGCTGGAACAATGCCACTATGGAACCGCGTCAGCCTGGTTCTACCATCAAGCCGTTGACCACATACGGTTTGGCTCTGGAAAATGATTTGATTCACTGGGGTTCCATTTATAAGGATGAACCCATTGAAGTAGACGGAAAGGCATGGCCAACCAACTACAGTGAGGACAGCTCTGCCATGTCCATCAGCCACAAGGAACTGAAAATTTATCAGGCATTGGAAAAGTCCTATAACACTGTGCCGGCACAGCTTTGCCAGGAACTGACACCACAAAAGGTCTTTGATTTTGCCACCTCAAAAATGCGGCTGGATCTGTGCAAGGATTCCGAAAACGGCCATACAGACGTGGGCTATTCTCCTCTGACAGTAGGTGCGCTGACATATGGTGTTACCCTGGAAAATCTGGTCAACGGCTATGTGCCTTACGGAAACGGCGGTACGCAGTATTCCGCGCACCTGGTCAGCAAGGTGGTACAAGGCTCCGGCGATCTGATCTATGAAAATGACGGCAATCCGCAGCAGGCAGTAGACAGCGAGACAGCCTATGTGATGAATCAGCTGCTCCAGGATGTTGTTGCAAACGGAACTGGTCAGAAGGCACAGCTGGAACACAAGCACGTTGCCGGCAAAACCGGTACAACTCAGAACTGGAACGACCTCACCTTTGTGGGTCTGACCGAAGATTTCGTCAGCGGCGTATGGCTCGGTTATGCAGAACGTGCAGAACTGGAAGACCACAGCATTAAGTCTGCACAAATCTGGGCAAATGTAATCGGGGAATATGCAGACAGCATGGACACCAAAGCAGAATATCCCTCCAACGATAAAGTGGTAGTAGGAAAGGTTTGCGAAAAGTCCGGAAAGATTGCCGGCCCCAACTGCACCGCCACAACAGAGGGCTATTGGAAGTCCAGCAACGCACCGGTTTGCGATGAATGCACCAAGACCTATAACAAAAAGAAAAAGAAAACCACCGAAAGCACAGAAGGAACGACTACAACGTCCTCTGGCGACGGGCATTCCCAGACCACAAAGGCCGCAAATGAAAATAAAACGACACAGGTAATCGGAACAACGGCTGGACAATAACTGTCCTTTCGTTCGAAAAAGTATCCATTGCACTGCACACCGTCTGTGCAGTGCTTTTTTCGGGAATCTCTCCCCCGGTAAAATTATGATAAGGAAGTGTTTACTCTTATGCAAGAATCCTATCTCATGTGCTGTCCCTGCCACTTTGGATTGGAACGCACATTACGATTTGAAATCTCAAAAATCGGCGGAACGGACATTGCCGCACAGGACGGCCGCGTTTTATTCCGCGGCGATGCCGAAGTTCTGGCAAAGGCAAATATCTGCCTCTCTACCGCCGAGCGTGTTCTGGTACAGCTGGGACAATTTAAGGCGTACAATTTCGAAGAATTGTTTCAGGGAATCCGGGCGCTTCCTCTGGAGCAATGGATTGGTAAAAATGATGCATTTCCGGTAAAAGGCCACGCGCTGAATTCCCAGCTGCACAGTGTTCCGGACTGCCAGTCGATTATCAAAAAGGCGGCTGTTGAGCGCTTGAAATCGGTTTATCACACCAGTTGGTTTGAAGAATCCGGTGCGGCGCATCCGATTCAATTTTCCATCCGCAAAAATATTGCAACCATTTATCTGGACACTTCCGGAATCGGACTTCATAAACGTGGCTACCGCAAGAACGCAAATGCAGCACCGATCAAAGAAACACTGGCCGCTGGAATCGTAGATCTAGCGCGAGTGCATTCGGACAGCATTGTCTGCGACCCGTTCTGCGGCAGCGGAACGCTTTTGATTGAAGCCGCCTTTAAGGCCATGCGCATGGCACCAGGTTTGAACCGGCGATTCCTGGCAGAAAAATGGGAACAGATTCCTCAGACCGCCTGGCGCAATGCCCGTGCAGAGGCTGTTGCACACATCAAGCATGATGCGGCATTCGAAGGATTCGGCTATGACATTGATCCGGAGTCTGTTGCACTTGCAGAAGAAAACTGCCGGCGCGCCGGTGTTAAGCCACGCATTGCCATTCACCAGCAGGATATTGCTGATTTCGTACCGCCGGAGGGTGCCATTACCATCTGTAATCCGCCGTACGGCGAACGGATGCTGGACATTCAAAAGGCAGAGTCACTCTACCGCATTATGGGAGATGTATTTCCGGCAAAGAAAAGCAACCCCTGCTACATTATCACCCCGGACGCAGACTTTGAACTGCACTTCGGGAAACCGGCAGATAAAAAGCGCAAGCTTTATAACGGTATGATCCCATGCAATCTGATGAGCTATTTCCAGGATTGAAAAAGTTGCTGCTCCCGGAAAAATCCGGTTGACAATCTCCGGAAAATATACTATAATAGAAATGTTATCCCGGACGAATTTGTCCGATAGAATTTTCTGCGGCCTTTTCCGCAGGATTCTGCTACCTCTAGAAAAAAGGAGTATCTCAAATTATGGCAAAAAAACAAATTTCAAAATCCGGTGCCGCAAAACTGCGGGAAGAACTGGATTATCTGGTTACTGTCCGCCGTGCAGAAATGGCACAGAAGTTGAAAGAAGCCCGTGCACAGGGTGACCTTTCGGAAAATGCGGAATATGATGAAGCAAAAAATGAACAGGCAATTCTGGAAGCACAGATTGCGGAAATTCAGTTTACACTGGACAACTCCGAAGAAGTAGACGATGACGATATCTCCATTGATGAAGTTGGTCTGGGTTCTACCATCAAACTGAAAAACTTCCGCACTGGTAAAATCGAAACCATCCAGATCGTCAGCAGCAACGAAGCAAACTTTGCAGAAAAGAAGATCTCTGATGAATCGCCAATTGGAAAGGGCGCTATGAAAAAGAAGGTTGGCGATACCTTTATTATTGAAGCGCCTGCCGGAGAATTGAAATTTGAAGTACTGGAAATTGGTAAGTAATTGAGAGAGAAGCGAGGGAAACGAATGGCTCAACAACAGAACACTCCTGCTGCACCGGAACAGGAGCAGGATCGCAATCAGCTGCGGCAGATCCGACTGGACAAGCTGCGGCAGAGACAGGCAGACGGAAACGACCCGTTTACCATTACAAAGTATGATGTAACTGCAAAAGCTGCTGAAGTAAAGGCAAATTACGAAGCAGTAGAGGCAAAATTTAAGGAAGAAGCCGGCGAGGATGAAGAAGCACTCCAGGCAAAGCTGGATACTTTAAAGGAACAGCCGATTTCCATTGCCGGCCGTATTATGAGCTGGCGTGACATGGGACGGGCAAACTTCATTGATGTGCGCGATTCTACCGACCGCATTCAGGTTTACGTCCGCATGAACGATATTGGTAAGGAAAGTTTCAAGGAATTCAAGAAATGGGATATCGGTGATATCGTTGGCGTGAAGGGTTTTGTATTCCGTACCCGGAAGGGCGAGATTTCCATCCACGCAACCGAAATCACAATGCTCTCCAAATCCCTGCTCCCCCTGCCGGAAAAGTGGCACGGTCTGAAGGATCAGGACACCCGGTATCGGCAGCGTTACTTAGACCTGATTGTTAATCCGGATGTCAAACAGACATTCGTAACACGCAGCCAAATTCTGCGGGAAATCCGTGCATACCTGGATGGCATCGGATATCTGGAAGTGGAAACGCCGGTGTTGCTGCCTTTACAGATCGCTGCTGCGGCAAAGCCGTTTGTGACACATCACAATACGCTGGACATGGACATGTTCCTGCGTATCGAAACCGAACTGAATCTGAAAAAGCTGATCGTCGGCGGTTTTGATCGGGTGTATGAAGTAGGACGTATCTTCCGGAACGAGGGCATGGATCCCTCACACAATCCGGAATTCACCACTATCGAAATGTATCAGGCATACACCGATTATCACGGCATGATGGATCTGATCGAAGATATGTACCGCACACTGGCAAAGAAGATCTGCGGCAAGGACATTATTTCCTATCAGGGTACAGACATTCGTCTGGGCGAACCGTGGGAACGTTTGACTATGGCAGAAGCTGTGAAGAAGTATGCCGGTGTTGATTACAATGACTGGGCAACCGATGCAGATGCAAGAGCCTGCGCAAAGGAAAAGGGCGTGGAAGTGGAAGAAGGCGAAAATGCCACCAAGGGTCACGTTCTGATCGCATTCTTCGATGCATTTGTAGAAGAGCAGCTAATTCAGCCGACCATTATCTATGATTATCCGGTAGAAAACTCCCCGCTGGCAAAGCGGAAGCCGGAAAATCCGGCATTCACAGAGCGGTTCGAATACTTCATTTACGCACGTGAAATGGGTAACGCATTCTCTGAGCTGAACGATCCGGTAGATCAAAAGGAGCGGTTTGTCAAGCAGGTAGAAGCGCGCCGGGCACTGGGTGACACCACTGGTGAGGTAGACGAAGATTTCGTTACTGCACTGGAATACGGTATGCCGCCAACGGGCGGTCTGGGTCTTGGACTCGACCGACTGGTTATGCTGCTCACCGACAGCGCATCTATCCGTGATGTCCTGCTGTTCCCCACCATGCGGCCGCTGCCGAAGCTGGGACAGGGACAGGAAGAAGATACTGCGGAGGAAGAAACCGAAGCATAAGGAAACGCTTTTCCCTTTTGGGCAAGAGCACGTAAACCATAGAACGATAAGGGGGAATTCGTACAGATGGAATCGGTCTGTGTGAATTCCCCTTTTTCAATTTCGAACACTGTATCCGTTACATTATCAAAGTGAGGTCATCCTATGCAGGAAGAAGAAAAACAAAACGGTTCCGGCGGTGCAAAGCCAGATGCACCCAAGAAACATAAAAAAGAAAAGGGCAAATCCCTCATGGAGACCATGCGGGAGATTGATGCAAAAGAAGCACAAAGAGAAGCAGAGGCCGAAGAACGCCGGCAGGCACTTCTCGCAGAGCGTGAAAAAAAAGAAAAGGAAGCATATGCCAAAAAGATTCGGCAGGAGCGCATTGAACTCATGCGGCTCAAGCAGGGCATTATCACTGAAAGCGACACGATTCGTGAAGAACCGAAGCAAACGGAAAAACTCTCGTTCTGGAAAAAAATCGGAAACTTTTTCTACCACAGCAAGTGGTGGCTAGGTGTAACTGTTATCATTGGCGGCATTTTTGTCTTTCTGTTCGTAGACTATGTCACAAGAGTGCGACCGGATATGATCGTCATGCTTCTGACAGATGACACAGAAATGCAGAATCATTCCCAGCAGCTGGAAGAATATCTGGAGCAGTTTACGGAGGATGTGAATGGAGACGGAAAGGTTCAGGTCGATATCTATGCCATTCCTATTGATGACCGCATCAATGAAACCGACTTCTATAACGGAAATGCTACAAAGCTCTCTACGGAATTCCAGATGGGTGAATCGGTTATGGTTATCACAGATGCCAAAGCAAATGAATTTATTATGGCAGATGAAACACTGATGGATTTGAGTGAAACCTATCCCGGCCATGAAAATATCCGCGGAAACGGGTATTATCTGCGGCACACAGACTTTGCCACGAAAATCGACTACCCCGGAAATGTAGACCGGGATCTATCCATTGGCCTGCGAAAGCCGATCAAGACATCAGACAGCAAGGAAAAAATGCAGGAAACCTATGACGTAGCGGAACAGGTATTTCTGCGCATCATGGAGGACCTGGACAACACAACCGAACCGGAAGACATCCCGACAGAAACCGAAACATCCGCAGCGGAAACAAAGGAGGCTTCT
This sequence comes from uncultured Ruminococcus sp., assembly GCA_900545285.1. Taxonomy (GTDB): domain Bacteria; phylum Bacillota; class Clostridia; order Oscillospirales; family Ruminococcaceae; genus Ruminococcus_C. Next base: position 25,383 of record UQYK01000009.1, on the reverse strand, counting down.
TAAATGCTGAGAATCGGAAATCACCTGCCCTCGTCTAAGGGCTATCTGGCCATGGGCAAACATGCGGCAAAGCTGGGGGCAACAACATTTGCCTTTTTCACCCGAAACCCCAGAGGCGGCAAAGCAAAGCCGATTGATGAAGCAGATGTGCAGAAGTTCCTGGCATTTGCGGAAGAACATGATATCCATCATCTGGTGGCACATGCCCCCTATACCATGAATCTCTGTTCGGCAAAGCCGGATATCCGGCAATTTGGCCTGGACATGCTCCAGGATGATATGAAGCGCATGGAATACACGCCGAACCAGTACTACAATTTTCACCCTGGCAGCCACACCGGACAGGGCGCTGAAACTGGAATTGCACAAATTGCAGACGCTCTGAATCAGACGCTTTCCCCGGAGCAGAGCACAACCGTTCTCCTGGAAACCATGGCCGGCAAGGGCAGCGAGGTCGGCCGCTCTTTTGAGGAACTGCGTGCGATTCTAGATCGGGTTACCTTGCAGGATAAAATGGGGGTTTGCCTGGATACCTGTCACATCTGGGATGCCGGATATGACATTGTCAATGACCTGGACGGCGTTCTGACCCAGTTTGACCAGATCATTGGACTGAATCGGCTGTATGCGGTTCACCTCAATGACAGCATGAATCCATGCGGTGCACACAAAGACCGGCATCAAAAACTGGGGCAGGGGCATATCGGATTGGAGGCATTGATTCGGGTAATCAATCATCCGGCGCTGAAGCACCTCCCCTTCATTTTGGAAACGCCGAACGAGGACGAGGGCTATGCTGCGGAAATCGCGCTGATGCGAAAGGAATATGCAGACTAATAAAGTTCCCGAATGTGTACCTAATTCAAGATAGTTTTTCACAAGCCTGTACTGTTTTTGCTTTTTTGCAAGGAAAATCAGTGCAGGCTTTTTTCATGGCAGGAAAATTCACAGTCCATTCCTTGAAATTTTCTGAAAATATGGTATACTATAGTCGAATCCTTTGAACATGCAAAAAGACGGCATTTTCAGGGATTCTATTTTGCAGGAAACCGCGAACATATCCATGCATGCTCCGGCGTCCTGATTTGAACGGCAATGCGGCTCGGCCGTATCCGAATATAAGGAGAAACTCGTATGATTCAACTCATTGCATCCGATATGGATGGCACACTGCTGGATGCAGACAAAAAGCTTCCGCCCCAATTTCCGGCGCTTCTGGAAGAGCTGTACCGCCGGGACATTACTTTGGCCATTGCCAGCGGACGTTCCCGCACCGCGCTGCTCTCTCTGTTTGGCGATCTAGCAGAAGAACTGATCTTTATCTGCGACAACGGCGCCTGTGTTATGCAGCCCCACGATGCACCGATTTTTCACAATCTTCCGGATCAAACCATCCGAGATGTGCTGGATCTTTGTGACATCATGCCGGACACAATCCCAGTTTTGTGCGGCTTTCACCATATTTACTTCCCGGAAAATGCCGATCAAGCCGTGGAAAACGAAATCCGCCGCTTCTATCTGGATTATCATAAAGTCCCCTATTCTGCGCTGTATCAGACCAAGGAGCCTATTTTAAAGATTGCACTTTGCAATATGCACGGTACTGCGGCATATACAGCGCCCATGATTCAGGAGCGCTTCGGAAGCCAGTATGAAATCCCCGTTTCCGGGGACTATTGGATGGATCTCATGTGCAAAGGAATTACAAAAGGAGCCGCTGTTCAGGATTTGCAAAAACAGCTGGGCATTACGCCGGCGGAAACCATGACATTCGGCGACTATGAAAACGATATTTCTATGATGGAATGCGCAGAATTCAGCTATGCTATGGCCAATGCGCCGGAACATGTTCAGAAGCATGCCAAGCATATTGCCCCTGCCAACACGGAAAACGGCGTTGTCAGAACCATTTGCGAAGTGCTGGGAATTCATATGGACAGTCTGCGGAAATCTGTCTGATACGCATCGTGAAATCCATGTAAAATCTTGTTTTTTGTGAAAAAAGCATTTACTTTTCTATGGAATTGTGCTATAATCAATATAGACTGGCGGATTAAAATTGCTATGCACAGCTTTTGATTCACCGGCCTTAAAAAAGACTGCCACGATGAAAGGAGTTTTTGTCATGGAAGTATGTGCACCCTATTTTATCTGGGGCATTCTGTTTGTACTGGCAGTTGTAGCAGAGATTGTCAGCTTTCAGCTGGTCAGCATTTGGTTTGCGGCCGGAGCACTGGCTGCGTTTCTGGCTGCCTGCTTCGGCGGTTCTGTCATGCTGCAAATCATTCTGTTTCTTGCGGTTTCAGTGGTTCTGCTGCTTTTTACCCGGCCGATTGCGAAAAAAATTTTTTCTTTTGGTATCCGGGATACCAACACCCAGGAAATCGGACGGACAGCATCGGTCATTCAGACCATTGACAGCCGCAGCGGAACCGGACGCGTCCGCATTGACGGCGTAGACTGGATGGCGGTTTCAGCAACAAACGCAGTCATTCCGGAACACAGCTATGTTCGGGTAGATGCGGTAGACGGAAGCAAGCTGATTGTTTCTCCTTTGCCTCAAAATGAAACTGCACCAATTCACACATAATCATAAATCAAAAGGCTGCCCTGCATTTGCAGCAGAAAAACAGCCGCGAAAAAAGGAGTAAATTTATGGGACCTCTTGTTGTTCTTTTACTGATTATTGTTTTCATTCTCCTGGTACTTGTCACCAGAATTCGTATTGTTCCCCAGGCCAATGTCTATGTTGTAGAGCGGCTCGGCGCATTTTACAAAGCATGGGGCACCGGCATTCATTTTCTGGTTCCGTTTATTGACCGGGTGGCAAAGCGCGTTTCTATCAAGGAGCAGGTTGTAGACTTTAAGCCCCAGGCAGTAATTACCAAAGATAATGTAACCATGCAGATCGATACCGTTGTTTTTTTCCAGATCACAAATTCTGTACAGTTTGCATACGGCGTGGAGCATCCGATTGCTGCAATTGAGAACCTGACAGCAACAACGCTGCGAAACATCATTGGTGAGCTGGAACTGGACGCAACCCTCACCTCTCGTGATCTGATCAATACACGTATTACCGAAACACTGGATCTGGCGACAGACCGCTGGGGTATCAAGGTGATTCGCGTGGAACTGAAAAACATTTTGCCCCCTGCTGAAATCCGGGATGCCATGGAAAAGCAGATGAAGGCAGAGCGAGAAAAGCGGGAAAAAATCCTGCGCGCAGAGGGCGAACAAAAATATCAGGTTACAGTTGCACAAGGTGAAAAGGAAGCCAAAATTTTAAAGGCTGAGGCCGACAAGCAAATGGCAATTTTGAAGGCACAGGCGGATAAAGAATCCGTTATTCTGCGCGGTGAAGCAATCAAAGAGCAAAAAGTGGCCATTGCAGAAGGTGAAGCAGAAGCCATTGAACTGGTACAGAAGGCGCTGGCAGACAGCTTGGTAAAGCTGAACGAAGCCAATCCGAACGCAGCTGTTCTTCAGCTGAAAGCACTGGAAGCTTTCGAAAAAGCCGCAGACGGAAAGGCAACCAAAATCATCATTCCCAGCGAAATTCAGGGAATGGCAGGACTGGCAGCCGGCATCAAGGAATCTATTATCACAAAGGATGTTTCGGCTTCTGCTGATTCCGCAGAAACTAAGTAAATTTTGCGAAAATCGGAATCGAATTCTCTTTAAAAAAGGCGGCAGTTTGCCGTCTTTTTTTGTGCAAAAAAACGAATTTTTCGGGATTGTTCCCAATGAGATGCGGATATACTTGCAAATATGACCGGATATGTTGTATAATGAATAGGAGATTCTGACGGATTTTGTGTCCGGTTTTCTCTCCACATTTTCGCTGAAATCCGCTTACCGGATATTCTGCCGAAACCATGTGTGAATCTTTTTTTGTGAAAAAATTCCGACAATTCGCGTGCAGCTGTAATTGCCGGATTGTATTCTGTGCTTCCTCGCGATGCGCCATGAAGCACACACCAAAAGGACGTGTCAGCATGATATTTTCAAACCTATTCTTTTTGTATTTGTTCTTTCCCATTTGCATTCTCTGTTATTTTGCGACAAAAAAGAACTCTTACCGAAACGCCGTTTTAATCGTATTCTCTCTGCTGTTTTATGCCTGCGGCCAGTTGAATTTCCTATGGCTGATTCTGTTAAGTGCATTGTTAAACTTTGTTTTTGGAAGAGCCATTGAGAAATGGAAGGGCAAAGCACCAGCAACGTTTTTCCTAGCGCTGGGACTCATCTGCAATTTAGGAACACTGGTCATATTCAAGTACACCGGTTTCCTGCTGGAAAATATCAATCAGCTGTTCCACTGCAATCTCCCCATACCAAATTTACCGCTGCCGCTGGGCATCAGCTTTTTCACCTTCCGGCTTGTGTCCTATCTGATTGATTGCGCCTGGGGAAAGGTACATGCGGAAAAGAATTTCTTCACCTTCCTGCTCTACGTTTCTTTCTTCCCGATTACAGTTTCCGGCCCGATCGCCCGGTATGCCTCCATGCAGAAGGACTTGCACAGCCGCAGCATTTCCGCCTATGACATCAGTGAAGGCTTTGGCAGAATCGCAATCGGCCTTGGCAAAAAGGTCATTCTGGCAGATAATCTGGCACCGATTGTAGAACAATTCCTGGGCAATTCCCTGATTGATCAGACAACATTCGGTCTCTGGTACGGCATTATCGTCTATTCCATGCAAATGTACTTTGATTTCTCCGGATATTCGGATATTGCAATCGGAATTGCCAGAATTTTTGGATTCCGCGTGGAAGAAAACTTTCGCCACCCCTTCCTGTGCCGGGATATTACGGAGTTCTGGCAGAGATGGCATATCACATTGGGCAGCTTCTTCCGGGATTACCTGCTTTATGTGCCCATCTTCGGAAAGCGCCGGAAGTATGCTGGGTTGTTCCTGGTCTGGTTCTGCACCGGGCTATGGCACGGCGCAAGCTGGAACTACATTATCTGGGGCATTTACTATGGTCTCTTTATTCTCCTGGAAATGGGCATCGGGAAAAAGGGCATGAAGAAAATCCCTGCGGTTATCCGTCATCTTTTCAACAAGATCATTATTGTCGTGGGCTTCGGTATTTTCTACTGCACCGACGGCATCACCAAGCTGGGCAACCTCTTCCTGGGACTCATGGGTCTGGGCAACGGCGGCCTGTCTGATGCACTTCTGACGGCTTCCCTTCGAAACAACCTGTTCCTGCTTCTTGCGGCGCTGCTCTGCTGCTTCCCGATTCTGGAACTGCCGAAAAAATGGATGCAAAAAAGTGCAGGCGCTTACGTATTCTTCTCAATCACCGGTACTGTTCTCGCAGCGGCATTGTTCCTCTTGAGCAGCATTCTGCTGGTAGATGCAACCAATATGCCATTCCTGTACACGAAATTCTAAGAAAGGAGCAGATCAACTATGGCAAACGAAAACAACACGCAAAATGATCCGAACACCTTTGACCTGGATGCGGCACTGGAAGAAAAATTTCAGGAAGTCCAGCAGGATTTAAAGCGGATGCGCGCAATTGATGCCGCAACAGAATCCAAAATTGTGCCTTCTGCTCCGCAGCCGATTGAGCAACCGGCAGATGCTCCCGTTCCCCAAGTTCCAGAAGCACTTGAAAACGCTGCATCTGAAACCCCACCGGAAACCGCGCCTTTGGAATCGGAATCCGCACCAATGCCGGAAGCACCGTCTGTCCCCCCTATAGAAGAAAGCAAGCCAGACTTGCAGACACCTCCAGACGGCGGCGATTTGGCAAAAGACACTGCTACGGACACCGCCAAGGAACGGAAACAGCGGTACAAAAAGCGACGCTCTATGCTGATTGCGAAAAATGTCGGTTCTGTGCTCCGCGTCTTTTCCATGGGGATTTTGGTTTTCGGCGGCTCCATTTTCCTGTTGGTGGGAACGCGTCCTACAGAATCTGCGGAAGAGAATCGAAAGCTTGCAAGCTTTCCGGAATTTTCCTGGAAGGCTCTGGCTGATGGCTCTTACACCCAAGATGTAATGAACTACTTTGATGATACTGTACCGGGCAGAAGCTTTTTCAAGCACATGATCAGCGATATGCAGATTTATAAGGGGCTTAGCAGCAGCAGTGAAAATGATGTCACCTTTATCGGAGATATTTCGAAGGCAAACTCGAAACAAGAGGAGTCCAAAGCAGAAAATGCTGTGCAGACAACTGCCCCTGCGGAGAATGCACAAAGTGATTCCAATGCTTCGGTTACCACTGCGGTAACAGAACCAGAGCCAGAACCAGTACAGATCGGAGATGGTATTGTACTGGTAGGTGACCGCGCCGTCAGTGTTTACGGCGGCAGCTATAAGCGCGGAGAAGCCTACGCACAGTCCCTGAACGCCTATAAAAAGGATTTGGGCGATGATGTCAACGTATATTCTCTCGTTGCGCCTACAGCAGTCTCCTTCTATTTGCCGGAACAGTATGCCAACTACACGGCAAGTGAAATCGACAACATCAACCACATCAATGAAAATTTAGACGGCGTTATCCCCATTGATGCGTATCAGACATTAGAGGAACACAAGAGCGAGGACATCTATGCCAGAACCGATCACCACTGGCTGCCTCTCGGCGCATACTATGCGGCGCAGGCCTTTGCAGAGCGTGCAAATCTGCCGTTCCCGGAACTATCCAGTTATACTGCCACCACTAAGCAAGGCTACGTGGGCAGTATGTATACCTTTTCCAAGAGCGCTGTTCTGGAGAACAATCCGGAGGATTTCACCTACTATGCCCCGAAAAATCACTACACCACGACTTACTATGACACAGATTTCACAAATCCCAGAGAAGGCAATCTGCTGATTGACCTGGATAATGTGGAACCGGTCAGCTGGTATCTGGTCTTTATGGGCGGCGATGAAAAAATCACCCATGTTTCGACAGATGTCAAAAATGGACGCACACTGGTCATTGTAAAGGACAGCTATGGAAATGCGCTGGTTCCCTGTCTCACCAATTCGTTCTCGGATATTTATGTCACAGATATGCGCTATCTGGATGTCAATGCTGTCTCCTTTATGAAAGAAGTCGGGGCAACTGATGTTCTCTTTGCTATGAATACATTCAGCGCAACCGGTACAAACAGTGAATACCTGGAAGAAAACCGTACCAAGTAACGGATCAACCCAGTTCACAAGAATACAGAAAAACGCTGCACAAATCCTGTGCAGCATTCCTTTTTGAGAGGTATGGATTGCCATATGAAAGAATTAGAATATCCATTTGACAGCAGTTTCCTTTTAAAAAAGAGACGAAAGCTGAAAAAAGAGCTTCTTGCAGACGATACACAGCGTATGGAAAAGCGCATTGCAGTCCTGGGCGGATCTACTACGAATGATATTGTCTCCATGCTGGAATTGTTCTTGCTGCAAGAGGGCATTGCGCCGATTTTTTACCAATCCGAATACGCCCAGTACTGGCAGGATGCCATGTTTGACGCTCCGGCATTAAGGGACTTCCACCCGGATTTGATCTTTATCCACACAACATCCCGGAACATTACAGAAGCACCGCTCCCGCTCACAGCCGATGAAGCAGATGTTACAGCGGCCCTGGAGCGGCAGTACACCCACTTCACCCAAATGTGGGATCATCTGGCAGAAACTTATCACTGCCCCATCATTCAGAACAACTTTGAACTTCCCCCCTGCCGGCTGATGGGAAACCGGGATGCCTGGGATCCCCATGGCATGGTCTGGTTCATTGAAGAGCTCAACCGCCGCTTTGGGGCATATGCCCATAGCCACCAGGACTTTTACCTCCACGACATTCACTATCTTTCCGCCAGCTATGGACTGGATGCCTGGCACGATGCAACCTACTGGTATCTCTATAAATATGCTATGACACTGGATGCGATTCCGGATTTCGCCTACCACTTGACGCGGATTATCCGCTCAATCTATGGAAAAAACAAAAAGGTGCTGGCGCTGGATTTGGACAACACCCTTTGGGGCGGCGTAATCGGCGATGATGGTCAGGAAGGCATCTCCATTGGTCAGGAAACCGCCGCTGCAGAAGCTTATACTGAAGTGCAGGAATACTGCAAGGCACAAAAACAGCTGGGTGTGCTCCTGACGATTTGTTCGAAAAACGAGTCGGAAAATGCACAGCTCGGTCTGCAGCATCCAGATTCTGTGCTCCATGCAGATGATTTTGTCACAATAAAAGCAAACTGGGAGCCAAAGGATCAGAATCTGCTCTGCACTGCGGAGGAACTTTCCCTGTTACCGGAAAGCTTTGTATTTGTGGATGACAATCCGGCAGAACGAGACATTGTTTCCGCACAAATTCCGGGAATCGCAGTTCCTGCGTTTGATTCCCCTGTCGAATGCATCCGTGTGCTTGATCATGCTGGCTATTTTGAAACCACAACCTTTTCTGCCGCAGATGCAAATCGAAGCGAAATGTATCAGGCAAATGCAAAGCGTACACAGATGCAGCAAACCTATGCAAACTATACAGATTACCTATTGGGATTGGAAATGCAGGCAGAAATCCATGATTTCACACCGGTTGCACTGCCGCGTATTGTACAGCTCACCAACAAAAGTAACCAATTCAATCTGACCACAAAACGCTATACACAGAGCGAAATGGAACAGGTCTGTGCAGACCCCAACCGGATTCGTCTATACGGCAGACTCCGGGACAAGTTCGGCGATAACGGCATTGTTTCAGTGGTAATTGGTGAAATACAGGGTAATACCTTACACGTTGAGCTGTGGCTGATGAGCTGCCGCGTGTTAAAGCGCGATATGGAACTGGCTATGCTGGACGCTCTGACAGAACAGTGCAAACAACGCGGCATTACCACCATCTGCGGCTACTATTTCCAAACCCCGAAAAACGGTATGGTACGGGAATTGTACGGTTCCTTTGGTTTTGAAAAAACAGAAGCCTTTGAAAACGGCGACAGCACCTGGAAACTGGATCTCCAGGGCTATCAGAAGAAAAATCACGTGATTACTGTAAATCAGAAGGAGTATAAAAAGGTATGACACACGAAGAAATTATGCAGAAGCTGAATGCAATTTTCCAGGATATTTTCGATGATGATTCCATTGTGGTAACAGAATCCACAACGGCAGACGACATTGACGAATGGGACAGCCTGGAGCATATCAATCTGGTTGACACCGTAGAAAAAGAATTCGGCATGAAATTCCGGATGCAGGAAGTATCCGGAATGAAAAATGTTGGCGAAATGGCCGAAATCATTGCACAGCGCACCGCAGAGCCTGCTCCCAAAAAGAAGAAAGGCTTGTTCCGCCGATAAAAAATAGATCAAAAAGGAAAACCGATTCTCCATGCCATTCCAGCAAAAGAGAATCGGTTCTTTTTGTGCCTATCCGCAAGTGTTTTTTTATTTGCCCAGCTGCTGCCGCAGTTCCCGGACACTTTGCAGGTCTTCTGCGGTAACACGCAAATTAGTGCAGAGTGTCTTTCCAGTGGAGGTTGTCAGCGTCACCTCTAATACGCTGCCTTCATCAATCGCGTTGGCGGCAGCGGAAAAAAACATCGGCACTTTCGGGTGACGATCGCGAAATTTTGTCAGCATAGATTTCATTTGTAGCAAAGCCTTTGGATTGATCATTGTCATTTTTCTCCATTTCTACTTTTTGTGGTTACGGAATTTCTGATACCATTGCAGCGGATTTGCATCCGGTACGCCGTGACACACCGGACAATGGGGTGCACATTTTCCCAATGGGATTTTCCGAAACTGCATGGTCTGCCCGGAAAAGCGCAGCAAAGTTCCTTTCAGCAGTCCATCCTGCTCTCCCAACAGATACCGAATTGCCTCTGAAGCCTGGATTGTCCCGATAATTCCGGCAGTCACGCCAATGACTCCTATGGGTTTCGATTCCTGGTCTGCCGGAAGCGATTCAAACACGCACCGATAACACGGCAAGTTTTGTTTCGGGAGATACGTCATAACCTGCCCGTCCCATCCTTCAATGCCGCCGTGACAAAACGGGACTCCGGCAGTGACACAGGAATCATTGATCAAAAACTTATTTTGCAGTTGGTCAGAGGCATCCACGACAAAATCGTATTGCCGAATCAGCGGCAATATGTTTTCGTCCTGTAAAAATTCCGGGATAACAGACACCTGCACCTCCGGATTCCACTCTTGTATGGTTTTAGCAGCGGAACAGGCTTTGTTTTTGCCGATTCGCGTGGATGCATGTAAGATCTGACGATTCAGATTGGATAGCTCCACGGCATCACCGTCAGCAATGCCAATATGACCCACACCAGCCGATGCAAGGTAATAGATCGCCGGGCTTCCCAGTCCGCCTGCACCAATTACCAGAACGCTGCTCTGTTTCAAGCGCAGCTGTCCCTCCGTACCTATTTCCGGGAGCATCAGCTGTCGTGTATAACGCACTTGTTCCTGGGGGGATAATTTCATGTACATCTCCTTAATATTGCGGCTCTATACCGGTCAGATCCCGTATTACCTCTCCGGCCATAATCAACCCGGCAACAGAAGGCACAAAGGAAGTGCTCCCCGGCACCTGTTTCCGATGAGCCTCCTTCGGCTCCGGTTCCGCTGTAATCGGCGTTCGCGGCATTTCCTTGGAATACACCACCTTCAGGTGCACAATCCCTCTTTTTTTCAGTTCACGGCGCATCACGCGCGCCAGCGGACAAACAGAAGTTTGCGAGAGATCTGCCACTTCCAATGCAGTCGGATCCACCTTATTTCCAGCGCCCATTGCACTGATAATGGGAATATTTCGCCGTTTTGCCTCCACTGCCAGACTGATTTTTCCGGATACAGTATCAATGGCATCTAAAATATAATCAAAATCAGAAAACGGAAACTGATCTGCATTCTCCGGCAGGTAAAAAAGCGGATACACTGTCACCATGCAGTTCGGGTTGATCTGAAGGGCACGTGCTCTGGCAGCATCCACCTTCGGCATCCCAATAGTTTCTTTTGTTGCAATAATCTGCCGGTTCAGGTTCGACTCTGCAACCTGGTCATTGTCAATCAAATCCAAAGCCCCTACGCCGCCGCGCACCAGGGCTTCTACCGCATAGCCGCCTACACCGCCTACGCCAAATACGGCGACTCTGGCGTTTGCCAGGCGATCCATGGCCTCTTTCCCCAGGATTCGTTCTGTTCTGGAAAATGCATTCATATGTCCTATCTCCATTTTTGTCGGAAAGCTTTCTTTCTTCATCGGGCAAAGTGGAATTCTGCAAAATTTTTCTCATTTACAAGATAGCATCCTGATTGTTTTGCAGTACCGTCTCCACTTCGCTGCGAATCCGCAGGAATACCAGAATAATATCCGGATCAAAATGGGTCCCGCTGGATTCCCGCATAATTTGCAGTGCCTTGTCCACGGAAAACGCATCCTTATAAACGCGCTTGCTGGTCAGTGCATCAAACACATCCACGACAGCCATAATCCGGGCACAGAGAGGAATCTCTTCCCCTGCCAAGTGCTCTGGATAACCGCTGCCGTCCCATTTTTCGTGGTGATATGTTGCCATATCGGCAGCCATTTTTACATACTCTTCACTTTCAATACTGGTGAGCGTCTGGCGAATAATTCGTCCGCCCTCTGTTGTATGCGTCTTGATCACTTCGAACTCCTCCGGTGTCAGACGGCCGGGTTTGTTCAAAACGGTATCGGAAATATTGATTTTCCCGATATCATGCAGCGGCGCAGCAATGGTCATCAGCTGCTGCGCCCAGTCGGAAAGACGATCCCGGAACTTCGGTTCCAGCGCCAGATGATGCACCAGTACCCGAAGGTATTCACTGGTACGCTTTACATGCTGTCCCGTAAAGCCGTCCCGGGATTCCACCAGGTCTGCAAAGCTGACAATGATTTTACTTTGAATCCGCTTTAGCTGCTCGTTGGAACGGCGCAGGGAATTTTGCTGCACATACATACTGATACAGCTGTCCAGATTCATCACAAACCGCTGCGTCCGCTGTACGGCATAGTTGAAATCCGCTGCAAATGTCACCCAATACCCATAGACATACTGTTGATTGTGCAGGGAGTAGACCACCACTAAATTATCCCGTTCCAGGATGCTTTTCCATTCCGGAAGGAGGTTTTTGGTCGGGAAGTGTTCCTGGCCACTTTCAGTTTCTCCGTAGAAAAAACGGCTGGCAATCATCTGATCACAAAATGGCATATTTTCATAGGTATGCGTGTTGGGGTCATTTTCGTAAAAATCTGCATTCATGCATAAATACGAATCCGACCGGGTATAATACCGCAGTATTTTTGCAACTTCTTTGTCATCTCTCTCAAAGGTAAGCTTGGTCAGCATATTATTCATGGAGCGATCATACTGCGCGTTGTCATTCATCCGGGAATAAATGCTGTTGATGGCACGGCTCATGGACTCCACAGAGCAGGCTCGACAGCCGCAGGATTCTGAGACATCCAGCGTATACGGAAACGCATAAGTTCCCTCTTCCTGACCGTGTTCCAGACAAGTTTCCATCAGATCAGCCAGGAACAGAGAAAATTTATGCATATCCCGGCGGCAGGTCGTCAGTCTGGGATAGTTGTATTTTTCCTGTACAATACCGTCAAAGCCGGTGACCACAACATCCTCTGGTACGCGGATTCCCCGTTCGTTCAGGATTTCACAAACTGCAATCGCCATGGAATCGTTGATACACACGATGGCCTCCGGGAGACCTTCCGGATCTGCTAGGAAGCATTCCATTACAGCACGTGTGGGAACGGCATAGAAGTCCCCATAGCCGAACCATTTCGAAGAAAATGGAATCTGATGCTTTTCCAGTACATCCCGAAAAGTCTCGACGCGGGATTCAGAAGCTGGATTTCCGCGAAAGCCTGCAATGCATGCAAACTTTTGAAAATGGTGCTTTTCCACCAGATGTGTTACCAAATCCCGGAACGCATGCTGCTCATCAAAGGAAATATCGATGCAGTGGGAAAAATTTCCGTTACCGTCTACCACGAAAACAGGCTTATGGTGGGCATTGGCACCTGCAATAATATCTTCCACAATCGCCTGATTTTTCAAATCCGCAGCATACAGCACCACCGCGTCCACAAAATCATAGTGAATCAGCTGAAAAATGCTGGCTTCTCCCCGGTCAAAAGCCGTATTACGAAACAAATCCGTGGCACTGTTGAATAAGATACACTTCCAGCCCTTTTGAGACAGTGCCTGATACAGCGGATATACCATACTTTGCGTATTTTCATTCTGGATTTCTGAGCAGCAAAGTGCCACTACCTTATGCCCTTCTAACATGAAATACGCCTCCGTTCCTTCTGAATCTAATATAAATACAAACGTGTTCTCAATTGTGATTTCATTTTTATTGTAACATTTTTATTGCCGCTTGTCAATTCCTATTCTGTGAATAGAACTTCAAGTGCGTTCACAGAACCGATCTGTAGGAATTTCATGAAAATGCGTCCGAAATCTGATTTTCTCTAACTCCTCTCACCTTCAGAAAACACTGCTTTTCGTGTCACCAGCGAAGCATTTTGCACAAAACTGCCAATATTTATTTATGCAAATATACTTGACAAAGTATCCGAAGTATGATATGATTGAATAAGTGTAACTTTTTCAATCTATTTCTTGAAAAATACAATTTTTTTGAATCTACAAAGTACGCTTTATAAATTCGAAGGGAATGAATGGTATGAATATTCGTGAAATCCAAGAGGAAATCTGCCGTTTAAAAAAAGAACGGGATTTTTGCATCCTGGCGCACAGCTATCAGGCACGGGATATTGCAGAAATCGCTGATTTTACCGGGGACTCCTATGCATTAAGTGTAAAAGCAAAAAGCACACCGCAGCAGAACATTCTGATGTGCGGCGTGCGGTTTATGGCAGAAACTGTAAAGATTCTCTCACCGGAAAAAAATGTCTATCTTTCCAATCCGGTAGCAGGCTGTCCCATGGCCGAACAGATGGATAAGGAGCTGATCCGGCAGGTAAAGCTTGCCTATCCGGATCATACGGTTGTCGCCTATATCAATACCACTGCTGAACTGAAAACAATTTGCGATGTATGTGTTACTTCCTCTTCTGCGGTGAAAATTGTTTCTCAGCTGAGCAACGATCAGATTCTCTTCATTCCAGACTGCAATTTGGGCGCATATGTACAAAAGCAGCTTCCGGAGAAAAAAATTAAGCTGCTCCAGGGTGGCTGTCCGATTCACGCTTCTATTACACAAAAAGACGTTCTGGCAGCAAAGAAAGCGCACCCCCATGCACTGATGCTGGTACATCCGGAGTGCAAGCCGGTTGTCTGTGACGCTGCGGACTATATTGGATCCACTTCCGGCATTGTACAGTATGCCATGGAATCCCCGGAAAAAGAATTTATCATCGGCACCGAAATCAGCATTGCGGAAACACTGCAAAATGCATGCCCGGAGAAGCGCTTCTATCCCCTTTCCAAAAAGCTGATCTGCGAGAATATGAAGTCCACTACTCTGATGGATGTATACCACTGTCTGAAAGACGGCGAAGGGGCAGAAATCAATCTGGACAGCCGTACCATCTCAAAGGCAAGAATGTGCATTGACCGCATGATTGCGCTGGGAGGCTGAGTATGACCTTTTCCCCGGATACCTGTCCGCATATTTTCTTTGATCTGGACGGAACACTCACGGATTCCAAAGAGGGCATTCTGCGTTGTGTACAATATGCCCTGGAACAGTGCGGGCGCCCTGTTCCGGATGCTGCTGCGCTGTCTCCGTTTATCGGCCCGCCTCTTCTGGATTCTTTCCAGAACATCACCGGAATGGAGCACGAGGAAGCAACTTATGCCGTTGCACAATATCGTGCGCGTTTTTCCAAAGTAGGCATGTTTGAAAACAGCGTCTATCCCGGCATTCCCCAGTTGCTGGAGGACTTGCACACGGCCGGATATCTGCTTGCCGTTGCAACCTCGAAGCCGGAGGTCTATACCCTTCAAATTCTGGAGCATTTTCACTTAACAGATTTCTTTACAGTCATTGCCGGAAGTGATATTCACCGGGAAGGCGAAACCAAAGCAGACATCATTCGGCTTGCCTGCAAGCGTCTCTCCCTGCCGGAAGAAGCTGCTCCCGGCACAATCATGGTGGGAGACCGGAAACATGATCTGATTGGCGCGCATGCGTGCAAAATTCCTTGTATTGGCGTTGCTTACGGTTATGCAGATCCCGGCGAGCTGGAAGCATACCATGCGGATTTCATTGCAGAGGATGTTTCCGCCCTGCGCAAGATCTTTTTACCATAATTCTAAAACAGAATCCATTATTCCAACAGAGCTTCTCTCAGTTTCGAGAGAAGCTTTTTTTCCTTTCTGGACACCTGCACCTGAGAAATCTGTAAAATTTCCGCTGTTTTTGTCTGTGTCATCTCCCGAAAATAGCGCAGTTCCAGCAACATCCGATCTTCTTTGGGCAGCTGTGCCATCATCTGACGCAGTGCCAGCAGATCTCCGATTTTCCGATCCTCTGCATCCACTGGGATTTCAATTTGCCCCTCCTCATCTTCTGTAGCATTTCTGGTCAGAGAGAGCGGCACCTGTGTTACGCAAAGCGCCTCGGCACACTCTTCCACGGTACACTCTGCCAGATGACTCAGTTCCGACAAACTGGGAGAGCGGCCGTTTTCCTGCTCAAACAAGTCCTGCTGCTTTTGCACCTGCATAGCACGTTCCCGAAGGCTTCTGCTGATATGCAGAATGCCGCCGTCCCGAAATAAGCGCCGGATTTCTCCCAGGATTACCGGAACCGCATATGTTGAAAACTGTACGCCCCGTTCTGTATCAAACGCTTTCACCGCTTTCAACAGCCCAAAGCAACCGGCAGAATATAATTCCTCATACTCAATTCCCCGGTTTCGAAAGCGATTTGCACACAGATGCACCAGCCCCAGATTTTCCTCAGCGCGCGGTACGGTTATTTTTCCCGGCATATTGGATTCCCCAGCTTTTTTCGCATGGTAACAGTTACCCCTTGTCCCGGTTTGCTCTTTACCTGTAATTTGTCCATGAAGCTCTCCATAACGGCAAATCCAAGACCGGCTCTCTCCTCTTCCGGCGCTGTGGTAAACAGCGGTTCCATGGCCTGTTCAATGTCTGCAATACCGCAGCCATGATCTTTAATCCGTAAGTAAATTTCCCGGTTTTCCAGCAGCTTCAAATGCAGTTCCACATCCCCCTTTCCTTTTCGATAGCCGTGGACAATGGCATTTGTTACTGCTTCCGAGACAGCAGTTCGGATATCTGCCAACTCTTCCACTGTTGGATCCAGCTGCACCAAAAAAGCGGAAACTACCGCTCTTGCAGTTCGTTCATTTTCTGAAATTCCTGGAAACACGAATTTCACTGCGTTGATTGTTTTCATATTCTGTTTTCCTTTCCTGATAATTTCGTGGTTATTGCACGGGCTGATTTTCGATCTGGGCAATGCGTTCAATTCCTGAAATATGCATTACCCGGCGAATATGTGCCGGCGGATTTCGCACAATCAGGGAGCCGCCGATTTCCTGCATGCGCCGCTGTCTGCCCATAATCAAACCAATTCCGGAACTGTCCATAAAGGTCACACCACCAAAATCCAGGATCAGCACATCCGGCTGACAGCTTTCAATTTTCTCATCAATTGCACTGCGCATTCCTTTGGCGCAATGGTGGTCAATTTCACCGTTAAGCACCGCAATCAATGTCTCCTGTTCTGTTTCTAATGTCACTGCCATTTTTTCTTCCTCGCTTTCTGGACAGAGATGCTGCCGCATTTGATTCTATTGTACCGAATCCCTTGCGCGGAATCTGTCACATTCCGGCGGCACTTTATTTTTTCCCGAAAAGAAAAAAAAGACGGCTACAGCTGTTCTCACATACTGTAGTCGTCTTTTCAGAAATCAAATTTTAGGATGCCATTTGTTCTGTCACAATTTCAATTGCCTTTTTCAGCTGCGGATCCGTGTCTGGATTGGGATTTTCGTAATCAATGGCAGTGTCACCTGCTTCTACTTCCACATCCGGTTTTACGCCAATTCCGTGGTAACACTCCCCTTTGGTGGTCTGATAGGTTGCCGTTGTCAGCGTCAGAGCGCCGCCGCTGGGCATCTGACGTGTCACCTGCATAATGCCCTTTCCAAAGGTTGTGGTGCCCACCACAGTTCCCTTTCCAAAGTCCTGCAAGGATGCAGTAAACAGTTCTGCAGCGCTGGCGGTGTTTTCATTGACGACAACTGCCATGGGCAGGTTGCACTCCGTAGCATCTGATTCCACCAGGGTTTCTGTTGTGCCGTCCCGATACGTTGCAATTGCAATTTTCCCTTCAGGCAAGAGCGGATCTAAAATCTTTTCCAACGCGGAAACCAGTCCGCCGCCATCATCCCGCAGGTCAAACACCAATGCTTCTGCTCCGTCCGCAATCAGCTGGTCATAAATCGCCTGAAACTGATCCGGCGTGTTTTCTTTGAAGGAACGAATGGTAATATATCCAATTTTCCCGTCCAGCATTTTTCCTTCGGCAGAAGTGACCTCCATACTTTTTCGGGTAACATCCTGGTCAAATGTTTCATCGCCGCGTTTTATCGTCAGCGTTACCTTAGTGTCTGGATCGCCTCGCACCGCGTTGACAGCGCCCTCATAGCCCATCTCTGCGACATCATCCCCATCCACCTTTATGATCAGATCGTCCTTTTGCAAGCCGGCTTCCTTCGCCGGAGAATCTGTATTGACATCCTGAATTTCCAGATAGCCTTCCTCCGTTTGAGAAACTGTTACCCCGATACCAATGGTCTGGCCGGCTTCGCTGGTTTGATAGGCGGCGTACTCGTCACTTGTCATGTACTGAGAATACGGATCGTCCAGACCGGCAACATAGCCTTTCATCGCACTTTCCATTACTGCGTTTTCATCTACATCCTTGTAGTAAGTCTGATCTACTGCATGTTCCAGCTGCGCCAGCGCACCGTACTTCTTCTGCATCTGATACACTTTGCATGCTCCTAATACCGCCGCTGCGGCCAGTACGATGCACAGGCAGAAGATCAAAGCCATTGTAAACTTCGGGACAGCAACTGTTGTCTTTTTTTCTTTCTCGTTTTTCACAAGCACACACACCTTTCTGCAAAAAAAGGACAGCGGCACATTTCTTACCCCTGTCCTTTTTTCTACTCACCGCAATGGGGAGTATATGTTATGCATTTTGCATTCTTTTTATGCATCCTAAAACCTGTTTTCACAAGGTTTGTAAAGATGGATTCTTAACCCAAATACTTCATCGGATCTACCTTTGCACCATTGACACGTACTTCAAAGTGCAGATGGAAACCGGTAGAGAATCCAGTGCTTCCGACATAGCCGATTGTCTGACCCTGGCTGACAGTCTGTCCAACGGAAACTGCCACAGAGGCCATATGGCCATACAGTGTGGAGTATGTGCCGTCATGCTGAATGATGACATAGTTGCCGTAACCGCCGCCGCAGCCACAGCTGGAGCTCTTTGCATAGTTATGGGTGCAGCCGGTAACCACACGAACAACGGTGCCGCTCTTGGAAGCGACAATTGCTGCGCCTGCATTTCCGCCGGCAATATCAATTGCCCCATGTGTTGTACCCCAACGGTTGCCGTATGTACTGGATATGGTATAATATCCAGGGCAAGGCCATGCAAATCCACCGCCGCCGGAAGAAGGCTGTGTATTACTGCTTCCGCTGTTATCGCTGGAGCTATTGTTACTGCTGTTGTTGGAAGAATTGCTGTTGCTATTGTTACTGTTGCTGTTGGAGGTATTGTTCTTATTTCCGGAAGTAGATGTGTCATTCTTGGAAGAATTATTAGAACCGGAAGAGGTATTCGAGTTGGAAGTGGAGTTGTTCTTTTGTGCATTCTGTGCTTCCTGCTGCTTTTTGGCAGCCGCAGCGGCAGCAGCAGCTTCCTGTTTCTTCTTCTCTTCCTCCTGCCGCTTCTTTTCTTCTTCCGCAGCACGGGCAATTTCTTCCTTGATCTGTTTTTCTTCCGCATCCAGAGCCTTGTTATTCTTTTCCAGTGTCTCCACGTCCACATTCAGCTTTTCCTTTTCCCGCTCCATTGTTTCCTTGGCTTCGGTTGTTTCGGAATAAGTCTGCTGCAAATCTTCAATGCCGGCAGTGAATTCATCCTTCTTTTTCTGCTGATCTGACTGTTGCTGGCTGAGATCATTCTTCTCATCCTCCAGCTGTGCCTTTTTCTCGTTGCAGGTTTCCAGCTTGTCCTTCAAGTCATTGACCAGATCATTGTCGTGCTTTGCAACACGTGACATCAGCTCATATTTAGACAAAAGGTCATAGAAATCTGTTGCACCAACCAATGCAGAAGCCAGGCTGTCATTACCCTGGACATACATCGCGCGCAGACGCAGCTTAAACTCATCCAGACCGATGGCAATATCTGCTTCCATAACGGTGATTTCGTCCTCTGTATCTGTAATTGCAGCGGTGGTTTCATCAATCGAATCATTGATTCGTTTCAATTCTTCTGTGACGATATCCAGATTTTCCTGCTGCAATGTGATTTTTTCCTGCAACGTCTTCTGATATTCTTCCTTTTGCTTTAAATCATCCTGGAGAGAATCCAGCTGCTTTTGCTTTTCTGCAATTTTATCTTCGTTGGATTTCCGCTCATCCTGAAGTTCTGCCAAAGTCTTGGCAGAAACCGGAAGATTTGCATTGGAAAGCGGAGCCCAGTTTGCTGTTGTTGCTGCCGCCAAAATTGTCAGGCAGACCGCAGCACTGGCAGCGCGAAGTCCTGCATGCTTTTTTCTGCTCATGATACTTGCCTCCTTAGACATTCAAGTGCTTCCGCATAGAAAGCATACTGCCGCACGCACCGAAAAGGGTACCGGATACCAGGTAAGCCAGTGCCACCTTCCAGGCAACCGCGCGGAACGAAATAATACTCCCCATCCCAATCACTGATAAGAAATCAACCTGACCTGTCAGGAGTCCCACCAATGAATCATAGCCAAACCATGTAATGACCAATGCCACACATCCGGCTAAGAAACCGGTAATCATACCCTCTACAAAAAACGGGATCCTGATAAACGCATTTGTCGCGCCGACATATTTCATAATCTGAATTTCTTCCCGCCGTGCAAAAACGCTGGCCTTTGTTGCATTTGAAACAATGACCACAGAAATCACAATCAGCGCTGCAATAATAACGCCAAAAATGACACTAACGATTTTACGTACTTCTGTCAGGATATTGACAAAATCCATGGGGGCACGAATGGAATAGATATGATCCAGCTGTTCGATCTGAGAAATTGTCGTGTTGATCTGGGAAATATCCTGAATCTGAACCCGATAGCCGTCAATCAGCGGATTGTCATCTCCCAGAGAATCAAACAGCAGTTCGTAGTCCTTCATGCTGGATTTCAGGTCTTCAAAAGCCTGTTCCTTGGAGTAGAATGAGATTTTTGAAATATTATCAATCTGCTCCAGCTCTGTCTGAAATTCCGCCAGCTGCTGATCCGTTGTTCCCTCATCCATATAGACGATGACTTCGTTCTTGTCCTCCACACCGCCGATCATGGAATTCAGATTCATGTAAAACAAAATTGACATACCAACCAGCAGGAGCGAAACCAGAAGCACACAGAAGGAGGCAAATGCCATCATCCGGTTTTTCCAGATATTCTCTACGCCCTGACCAGTCAGGTACTTTAAACCGCTAAGCTTCATGGATCAGATTCCCCCCAACTACTTCGTCAAAGACAATCCGTCCCTGATCAATATTGATAATCCGACCGCCGAACTGCCGTACCAGGCTGTGCTCATGCGTTACCATCAGAATTGTGGTGCCGATATCGTTGATGCCCTGGAGCAACTCAACAATTTCATAAGACAGTTCCGGGTCAATGTTACCGGTAGGCTCGTCCGCAATGATCAGCTGCGGGTCATTGACCAGTGCACGGGCAATTGCAACACGCTGCATTTCACCGCCGGACAATTCATTGGGATACGCATACGCCTTGTCCTGCAATCCGACCAGGCCGATTACATACGGCACACGCTTTTTGATATAACTGGTTGGTGAGTCAATGACGCGCAGAACAAATGCGACATTTTCATAAACAGTCATAGACGGAATCAGCCGGAAGTCCTGAAAAACAAATCCGATTGTCCGGCGCAGCGCCGGAATCCGGCGGCGGCGAAGTTTGTTCAGGTTATAGCCATTTACCATAATTGAACCGCTGGTCGGATTGATTTCCTTCAAAATCAGCTTGATCATGGTACTCTTGCCGGCACCGGAAGCACCGACAACGAAGGCAAAGTCTCCGTCATTGATTTTTAGGTTTACATTGTGCAGTGCATCTACGCCGCTGGAATATGTCACAGAGACATCCTTCAGTTCAACCATAGTTCACACACATCCTTTCAGCCCGAAATTCGGGCGAGCATTCTGTCCCGTTTACAAAACCTGTTTCTACAACAAGTCAGTCCGTTCGGAACGCAGCGCTCTGCTGCTCCTATGAGATCCAGGCGCAAAGAAGACCGCCGATGCGATTTTGCCACACGCAGATGCACCGGCGGCTGATCTTCTATCCTGCCGATTCAGACCAGCTGTATCAGCTTTTTGTTTCTTAGAATTTTGCAGGATTTGCTGACAGGTACTTCTTTACCATCAGCGCAATTTTAAAGATGATGGCATGATCAAATTCACGCAGATCCAGGCCAGTGAGCTTTTTAATTTTTTCCAGACGGTATACCAGAGTGTTCCGGTGTACGAAAAGCTTTCTGGAAGTTTCAGATACATTCAGGTTATTCTCGAAGAACTTCTGAATAGTAAACAGCGTTTCATGATCCAGAGATTCAATGCTGCCGCGCTTAAACACCTCGTGCAGGAATGTTTCACACAGCGTTGTCGGCAGATGATAAATCAGACGGGCAATGCCCAGATTTTCATAGCTGACAATTGCTTTATCTGTGTCAAATACCTTTCCTACTTCCAGCGCCATCTGCGCTTCCTTAAAGGACCGGGACAGATCCTTTACACCGGTAACAATTGTACCGATGCCCACATTCACACGGGTATAGAACTCGCTGCTCAGAGTATCTGCAATGGAGCGTGCCAGTTTTTCCAGATCCTTGGTATCCACAGCGCCCTTGATTTCCTTCACCAGAACAATATCGCTCTCGGAAATCGTAAAGACAAAGTCCTTATTCTTGTCCGGGAACAGGTTCTGGATAACATCATAAGCAGACACATCATTGGCAGAGACAATCCGGATCAGCAGTACAACGCGGCTGACCTCTGCATTAAAATGCAGCTCCCGTGCCTTGATTACAATATCACCCGGAAGCACATTGTCCAGCACAACATTTTTGATAAAGTTGTTCCGGTCATACTTCTCATCGTAATACTGCTTGATATTGAACAGAGAGATTGCCAGGATATTGGCATACTTTGCCGCTGTATCATCCATGCCCTCTACAAAAACCGCATACTCCGGCTTTGCATGGGAGCCGAACGGCTTATAGGTATAACCATCCCGGATAAAGATATCGTGCACATCGCTCAGATCCAGGGAGACAAACTCATTGGTTGTCCCTACCTTTGTCAGATCGCTGCAGGCGATAATTGTAGCAGTGTCATCAACCACCCCGACAGTTGCATCGATGGTATCCCGCATCTGATGCACCAATCCTTGAAATAATCTATTCGACATATGGAACTTCCTTTCCTTGTATGATCCTGCGTTCGCATAACATCCACCTGTTCAATATATTACAAATTGTAACACACATTCCCGCCGAGTATGTGAACGCAATGTTAAACTTTCAGTGTTATTCCTCGTATTTTGTCACCATACACAAATTTCATACAGTGAAACCGCAAAAATTTAGTCGCTATCTGTTACTGTTTTGTAATTCTTTCCCCTGTCGGCAAGGATTACATCTTATCCGGACAAGTGATTTTCAGAATATGCAGACAGTTTGCAATGGTCTGACGTGCTGCTTCACACAGGAGCAGACGTCCCTGTTTCAAGACATCTGACTCTGCATACTTGATGCTGCATGCATCGTAGAACTTGTGGAAGAGGGTTGCCAGTTCTGTGACATACTTTGTCACCTTAGACGGATCATACTGCTTTGCAGCAAGATCCAGCTCCGAAGGCAACGCAGCCAGATGGCGAATCAGTTCCAGTTCCTGGGGCTGTGTCAGCTGCGCCAGAGCGGCATGATCGCACTGTTCCAGAGTGAGTCCTTCTTCTGCCATTGCGCGAAGCAGGCTGCAAATTCTGGCGTGCGCATACTGTACATAGTATACCGGATTCTGAGAAGACTGCTCTACGGCCAGATCCAGGTCAAATTCAAAGTGGGAATTTGCCTCTCTGGTGTTGAAGAAGAAACGTGCAGCATCCAGCGGAATTTCATCCAGCAGAGTGACCAGGGTGATCGCCTTGCCGCTGCGCTTGGACAGCTTGACAACTTCGCCGTCCCGCATCAGCATTACCATCTGCATCAGCACTACGTCCAGGCGGTTTGCATCAGCGCCCAGTGCTGTCAGCGCAGCTTTCAGACGCGGCACATAGCCGTGGTGATCAGCGCCCAGAATATCGATTGCTTTGTCATAATTCCGCACCATCAGCTTATTGTAATGGTAAGCAATATCCGGCACCACATAGGTGGGGATTCCATTTGCACGAACCAGAACGAAATCCTTGTCTGCGCCGAAATCTGTTGCCTTAAACCAGACAGCACCTTCCTGCTCGTAGGTATAGCCGCGCTTGGTCAGCTCGTCTACAACCCATTTTACCTGACCGTTCTGATGGAGTGTACTCTCCCGGAACCAGTTGTCATAGACAATCCGGTATTTTTTCAAATCCCGTTCCAGGCCGGCAATATTCTTCGGCAATGCAAATTCTACCAGTGCATTTCTTCTGGCCTTTGCATCTGCCTGTACAAACTGATCCCCATATGCGGCAATAAAGTTTTCGGCATGCTCCACAATATCTGCGCCGTGGTATGCATCCTCCGGCATCTCTACAGACGGGTCAAAGTGCTGCAAATAGCGTACTTCCAGAGAAGTAGCGAACTTTTCAATCTGATTTCCGGCATCATTTACATAGAATTCGCGCTGCACGTCCCAGCCTGTCCAGCTGAGAATCTCTGCCAGGCTGTCGCCCAATGCGCCGCCTCTTGCGTTGCCCACATGCATCGGGCCGGTGGGATTGGCGGAAACAAATTCAACCAGTGCCCGTTTTCCGGCACCTGTCTGTGTTTTGCCGTACTGCTCCTTTTCCCGGAGCACAGTTTCTGCAACGTCCGCAAACCACTGCTGCTTCAGGAAAAAGTTTAAAAATCCCGGGCCGGCAATTTCTGCACGGTCAAAAATTGTTCCGTTTAAAGAAATCGATTCCAGCAGCAGCTCCGCAATCTTCCTCGGTGCCATACGAAATGCCTTGGCGCTGACCATTGCAACATTTGCCGCAAAATCTCCGTGGGATTTATCTGCCGGGATTTCTACCCGAAAAGACGGAACCGGAACAGCCGGCACCTTTTCCTCTGCAACCATTCGTCCCAATCCGTCTAAAAGCAGCTGATGCAGCTGCTCAGACGCTGCCTTCATGCAATCTGCCATGTATTCTTTTCCTCACTTTCTATTCATCCAAACTCTGACCAGGCTCTTCCGGAACGATTTCTTCCCGGAATTCCCAGCGCATATCAATTTCATTTTCCGAAAGAAATGATGCATTCATGTCCGTTGTATATTCCAGCTGAACACGGCCGCCGTTTTCTTCCTCTTCCAGCAAAATTCTTCTCGCCTGCACGCCCAGTGTCATGCTGCCGTAGGGCGTCTGATACAGGCAGAAATGTTTTTTTCCAAGCTCCAGTGTCAGATTGGAGTTAGCCGTTCCGGTACGGAGAATGGTGACCAAATCATCTTCCCCCACCCGGACAGAAGTTGTAGAGCCTGCAAATCCTGTGGCATCTGTATCCTCATAAGACAGTGTTAAAACGCCGTCCTCCCTGGAATAGTTTCCCAGTGTGACAAGCTCTGTTTCTTCTGCATTGTCCGGTGTTTTTTGCCGGCTCTTCATGGTGATCATAACAGGTCTCATGGATGCTGTCACCTCATTATTATATTTTCAGACTGGTGTGGAACACTTTGCCTGCAACATTCTCGCCCAGAAAATTTCCGGCATTCTCCATGAACATCTCCGGACTGTCGCTGACATAATAGGTATTCTCCCCGACTGCATCAGAATCTGTCAGCAGGTTTTGTTCTGTCAGACACTTTCTGGCAAACTTTGCTGCCTCTGCGCCCGGAGAAATCAGTGTCACATCAGATCGGAAGAGCGTCGTGTA